>NZ_JBFRER010000069.1:0-37226 GCF_052114405.1 Streptomyces sp. M-16
TTTACATTCCGAACCCGGAAGCTAAGCCTTTCAGCGCCGATGGTACTGCAGGGGGGACCCTGTGGGAGAGTAGGACGCCGCCGAACAATCATTGTGGGAAAGCCCCGCACCTTATGGTGCGGGGCTTTTCTGCGTTTACGGGCCGATTCCCGGGCTGGCATGTTCCGGCGCAGCCGCCCTCTTCACCAGTGGGCGGGATAGCTCTTGAGGCCGGTCGTGTCGAGGATCCAGCGGCCGGCGGTGACGGCGTCCCCGAAGGCGTAGGGGACCGTCTTGCGGTAGCGGATGCCGTCGGGTCCCTGTGAGGGGTCGCTGTGCACCGTGACGGTCTTCTTGTCCTTGCGGGGGTCCACGACGACATACGTCGGGACGCCCATTCTCGGGTAGTCGTGGAGCTTGTCACGGATGTCGGTGAGCGAGTTCATGCGCGAGACGACCTCCACCACCATCAGGACATCGCGCGAGTTGACGACCTTTGCCGGGTCATCGGTGTCCTCTTCCGCGATGACCATGAGGTCGGGGACTTTGGTAGGCCGGTTTGGGGATCGCCCATGTTCGTGCCGTTGAGTGCCATGACCTCCGGGGTCTGGGCCTCGATCTGGCGGCGCAGCCGCACCACGTTGAGTCCGTGGGGAGCCGTGGGGCTCATCAGCGTGAGGAAGATCTGACCATCGGTGGTCTGCACCTTCCACTGGTCCTCCTGGCGCTCCGCCAGCTCCGCGAGCTGCTCCGCGAAAAATCGTGCATGCGGCGCATCTGCTCGGGGGTGAGGTCGGCCACGGTGTTCTCCTGGGGGTGCCGGACCAGGTATCCAGCCCCGGTGCCGTGAAGCCTGCGGGCGAGCGGTCCAGGGAGGTTAGAGGCGGCCGGCGGCCTTGAGGGAGAGGTAGGTGTCGGCCAGGGCGGGGGCCAGGGTGTCCGGGGTGGCGTCGACGACGTGGACGCCGTGGCGGGAGAGCTGCTCCGCCGTGCGCAGTCGCTGTGACTGGGTCTGGGTGGCCGCGGCAGCCTCGTAGACGGCGTCCAGGGAGCCGCGGGAGGCGGCCATCTCCGCGATGTGGGGGTCCGCCACGGAGGCCAGGATCACCGTGTGCCGCTGGGTGAGGCGGGGGAGGTGCGGGAGCAGGCCCTCCTCGATCGGGGCCGCGTCCAGGCCGGTCAGCAGGACCACCAGGGAGCGGCGCGGGGCGCTGCGCAGGATCGTGGAGACCAGTGCCCGGGAATCCGTCTCGACCAGTGCCGGTTCGAGGCCGGCCATGGCGTTCACGAGGGCCGGGAGGGTGTCGGCGGCCGGGCGGCCCTGGATCTGGGCGCGCGTACGCCGGTCGTGGGCCAGCAGGTCGACGCGGTCGCCGGCGCGGGTGGCCAGGGCGGCCAGCAGCAGGGCCGCGTCCATCGAGGAGTCCAGGCGGGGGGCGTCGCCGACGCGGCCCGCGGCGGTGCGGCCGGTGTCCAGGCAGATCAGGATGTGCCGGTCGCGTTCCGGGCGCCAGGTGCGCACGGCGACCGTGTTCCGGCGGGCGGTGGCCCGCCAGTCGATGGAGCGGGTGTCGTCACCGGGGACGTAGTCGCGGAGGCTGTCGAACTCGGTGCCCTCACCGCGGGTGAGGACGCTGGTGCGGCCGTCCAGTTCGCGCAGGCGGGCGAGGCGGGACGGGAGGTGCTTGCGGCTCGTGAAGGGGGGCAGGACCCGCACCGTCCAGGGGACGGTGTGCGAGCCCTGGCGGGCGAGCAGGCGGAGCGGACCGTAGGAGCGGATCGTGACGCGGTCCGCCCGGCGGTCGCCGCGCCGGGTGGGGCGCAGGCGGGTGGTCAGACGTCGGCGTTCCCCCGCGGGGACCGTCAGGGAGTGGCGGGAGGCGGCGGCCTCGGTGCCGGCGGGCCAGCTGCTCGGCGGCCAGGCGTCGCGGACGTCGGCGCGGAGCGTGCGGGTGCCCGGGTTGGCGAGGGTGAGGTGTACGTCGGCGGGCTCGCCGAGGCGGACCGAGGTGGCGCCCGAGCGGGTCGGCTTCAGGGTGCGTACGGGGGCCGCCAGGGCGTAGTCGACGGCGCAGGCCAGGGCGAGGGAGCCGTTGACCGCGAGGAGGCCCGTCCAGCTCGGTTCGAGGAGTCCGACGGGGATGCTGCCGAGGGCCGCCAGCAGGGCGGCGCGTCCCGTGAGGGCCATCAGCGGGGTACCGGGACGCGGGCGAGGATCGCCGAGATGACGCTGTCGGAGGTGACGCCCTCCATCTCGGCCTCCGGGCGGAGCTGCACGCGGTGGCGCAGGGTGGGGAGGGCGAGGGCCTTCACGTCGTCGGGGGTGACGTAGTCGCGGCCGGTGAGCCAGGCCCAGGCGCGGGCGGTGGCCAGCAGGGCGGTCGCGCCGCGCGGGGAGACGCCGAGGGTGAGGGAGGGCGATTCGCGGGTGGCGCGGCAGATGTCGACGACGTAGGCGGTGATCTCGGGGGAGACGGTGGTCTCCTCGACGGCCTTGCGGGCGGCTTCGAGGTCGCGGGGGCCGGCGACCGGGCGGATGCCGGCGGCGTGCAGGTCGCGCGGGTCGAAGCCGGCGGCGTGCCGGGTCAGGACGCCGATCTCGTCCTCGCGGGAGGGCAGCGGGACCGTCAGCTTGAGGAGGAAGCGGTCCAGTTGGGCCTCGGGGAGGGGGTAGGTGCCCTCGTACTCGACCGGGTTCATGGTGGCGGCGACGAGGAACGGCTCGGGGAGCTTGCGGGGGGTGCCGTCGACGGTGACCTGGCGTTCCTCCATCGCTTCGAGGAGCGAGGACTGGGTCTTGGGGGGTGTGCGGTTGATCTCGTCGGCGAGCAGGAGGTTGGTGAAGACGGGGCCGTCCTGGAAGGAGAACTCGGCGGTCCGGGCGTCGTAGACGAGGGAGCCGGTGACATCGGTCGGCATCAGGTCGGGGGTGAACTGGACGCGCTTGGTGTCGAGTTCGAGGGAGGCGGCGAGGGCGCGGACCAGGAGGGTCTTGGCGACGCCGGGGACGCCTTCGAGGAGGACGTGGCCCCGGCACAGGAGTGCGACGACGAGACCGGTGACGGCGGAGTCCTGGCCGACCACGGCCTTGGCGATCTCGGTGCGGAGCGCTTCCAGGGAGGAACGGGCGCTGTCCGTGGTGGCCGTCATGAGGTGCGGACCTCTCTTTCGAGGGCGTCGAGGTGGTCGGCGAGCGCGACGAGTGCCGCGTCGTCGGCGGGGGTGGTGCCGAAGAGGAGGGTGGCCGGGTCGTTCGGGCGTCCGTCGGCGGTGAGGCGGGCCGACACGGCGGGGACCAGGGTCGCGGGGTCGTGGGCCTGTGGGGCCGGTACGCCGACCAGTGGGGCGAGGCGTTCGCGGGCGGCGGCGCGCAGCACGGTCGCGGCGCGGTCGCGGGCGTCGGCCCTGAGGTAGAGGCGGGCGCGGCCCTCGGTGGCCTCGGAGGCGCGGATCGCGACCGGAAGCTTCTCGGTGACGAGGGGGCCGAGCCTGCGGGCCCGCCACAGGGCGGCGAGGGCCGCGGCGGCGAACAGCTGGAGCAGGGCCCAGGTCCAGCCGGCCGGGACGAGGCCGAGGAGGGAGGTGTCCTCGGCGCCGGTGCCGGGGTCGGCGGCCATGTCCGCGGGGGTGGGCAGGTACCAGACGAGTTCCGGGCGGGAGCCGAGGAGCTGGAGGGCGAGGGAGGCGTTGCCCTCGTCGGCGAGGCGCTTGTTGAGCAGGAAGGTCTCGGAGCCGAGGAGGACGGTGTCGCCGCCCTTGGTGGTGCTGGGGAGCACGAGCAGGGTGGGGTGGCCGTCGCTGGGGTAGCAGGCGGTGGCTCCGGGGAGGTCGGTGGTGTAGCGGAGGCCGTCGCCGGTGCCGGCCCGGCCGGCGGTGGTGGCGGCGGGGAGGGTGCAGGCGGGGTGGCCCGGGTCGAGGTCGCGCTGGTGGGCGAAGCCCTTCGTGCGGGCGCCGGGGGCCAGCTCCGGGAGGCCGGTGCTGCCGGGGGCGACGAGGACGGTGCGGCCGCCGGAGAGGTCGATGGCCGAGCGGACGGCGCGCCGCTGGGACTCGCCGAGCAGGTCGGGGTCGGCGACGAGGAGGGTGGTGCCGGGGCCGGCGGCCGCCGCGGCCTCCGCGGCGTTGGTGACCACCCGGGTGGTGACGCCGCGCTCTTTGAGGAGCTGGGCGAGGGCGCGGCTGCCGTCGGGGTCGGCGGAGCGCGGGTCGAGCCGGCCGTGGTGGTCGCCCGCCTGGAGGCCGGCGAGGGCGACGGCGGCGGTGAGCAGGATGCCGGCCGCGAGGAGGAAGCCGCGGGCCCGGGTCCAGAGCTGGGTGCGGGTGAGGGCGGTGGAGGTGGCGCCTGGGGTGCCTGTGGTGCCGCCGGTGGTGGGCCCGGCGTCGGTACCGGTGGTGGGACCCGTGGTGGGCACGGTGGTGGGCCCGGCGGGGGCGGCCGGGGTGTCGGTGCGGTCGGGTGGGGTGGGCGTCATGGGGTGGGGCCCGTCAGGAGGGGCTTCGCGCGGGTCAGGGTGAGGTCGAGGTCGCGCAGGCGGGCGTAGGTGTCGGGGTCGCCGGAGCGGCCGCCGTAGGTGACGTCGTCGAAGGCGCGGGCCGCCGCGCGCAGGTCCGCGGCGTGGCCGGGGAGGGACGCGGAGGCTTCGGCGGCGGCCTCGTCGGCGGTGCGGCCGGGGCGGGGGTCGAGGAGGGTGCGTTCCTCCAGGGAGCGGACGACGGCGCGCATGCGTTCCTGGACGGCCTCGGTCCAGCGGCCGGCGGCGGCGTGGGCCTCGGCGGCCGCGCGGTGGTCGGCGGCGGTGCGCGGGCCGTCGTCGAAGAGGGTGTCGGCGCCGGTGGCGGTGCGGCGGGGGGTGCCCAGGCGCCACCACAGGGCGGCGAGGGCCAGGACGACGAGGAGGACGATGGCGAGGAGGCCGAGTCCGCCGCCCGGAGTGGCTCCGGAGGCGCGGTCGAGGAACTCGCCTATCCACTCCCAGAAGCGGTCCAGGGCGCGCTGGAGGAGCCCCGGGTCGTCCTGGTGGTACATGGGCTTGGACAGCTCGTGTTCGGCCGCCTCGCGGGCAGCCTCGCGCGATGTCGTCAGTGGTGGTGTCTCGGCGTGCGGCAGCAGGGCCGCCGCGCCCGTGACGATGAGTCCCCCCGTGCTCATCAGTGCGTCAGCCTCCGGTGACCGGTCCGCCGCCGTCCTGGCCGGCGGCCCGGGCGAGTTCCAGGTCCAGGGCCTCGCGGCGGATGCGCTGGTCGACGTAGAGGAGGGTGGTGACACCCGTCTGCATCGGCAGGGTGACGGTGGCGCCGACGACCGATCCGATCGCGGTGATGATCAGGAAGGTCCAGCCCGTGGTCGCGGAGCCGTCGAGCAGGGAGCCGAGGCCGCCGGGGGCCAGGAACAGGGCGACGGCCGCGAACGGCATGACGATGATCGCGGAGGTGATCGCCCGGAGCAGCCAGGTCAGCAGGCTGATGCCGAAGACCCGCCACCACGAACCGCGGACCAGCTTGGCGGAGCGCTTGAGGGCGTCGGTGACCGAGCCGCGTTCCAGCATCAGCGCGGGTGGCGCCAGCACGAAGGTCACGTAGAACCAGGCCAGGAGCACCATGGCGACGGGGACGCCCAGGACCGCCAGCGGGGCGCTGCCCGCGAGGATGCCGGGGAGCACCGGCAGGACGGCGGCGGCGAGGGCGCCCAGCAGCAGGAGGGCGATGAGGCCGGCCAGGCGCGGGGCCAGCGGGCGGACGGCCCGCAGGGTGGCGGAGAGCGTGGAGGGCCGGCCGAGGACGGCGTGGCTGACGACGGGTGCGAGCAGGGCGGTGACCAGGAACAGCCCGAGGATCTCCAGGTAGTACTCGGCGCCGTACAGGAGCGCGGTGTCGCCGAGGAGCTTGCTCGTCTCGGCGGCGCTCGGCGTCCGGTCGGTGGTGATCACGGCGCTGCCCATGGTGGCGCGCTGGACGAAGAGCAGCGCGATCTGGGACAGGGCGGCGACGACCAGGCTGACGGACAGGACGGGGCGCCAGTGGCCGCGCAGGGTGCTCACGGCGCCGTCGAGGATCTCGCCGAGGCCCAGGGGGCGCAGCGGGATGACGCCGGGCTTGGCGGCGGGCGGCGGGCCGCCCCAGCCGCCGGGGTGGGCGTACGGGGAGCCGTGGGGCGTGCCCGGCTGCTGCTGCCCGGAGCCGTACGATCCCCAGCCGGTCGGCTGCTGCGGCGCCGGGGCCGCGGGCGGGGTCACGCCCTCGGCCGGGCTCGACCACTGGCCGGGCGGCGGCTGGGTGGCGGACCACTTGCCGTCGGCGGCGGGCGGCGCGGCGGGCCGGTCGCCTTCGGCGCCCTGGCCGTCGGACGGGGATCCGGGCGTGGCCCAGCCCGGAGAGTCGTTCATCGTCGCTCCTTCACGTGCACCTGCCGCGGCCGGCGCCCTGGTCGGCTGCCATCGTGCCACGGGGAGCACGGAACGAACCGGCCGTACCCCAGGGTTCCCGGGCCGCTCGCCCTTCAATTGTCGCGTGGATCCGGGGCAGACTGGTCGTCCTGATCACCACGCAGGTCCGAGGGGCGATTTCCAGCCCTTTTGGCTGTGGGACAGCTCACCGCCAGGTAACGATTAGCTAATGGGATGATGTCAAGCATGAAGGGACGAGTCCTTGTCGTCGACGACGACACCGCGCTGGCCGAGATGCTCGGCATTGTGCTGCGTGGAGAAGGTTTTGAGCCGTCGTTCGTAGCGGACGGCGACAAGGCACTGGCTGCCTTCCGTGAGGCGAAGCCGGATCTGGTGCTGCTCGACCTCATGCTGCCCGGACGGGACGGCATAGAGGTCTGCAGGCTGATCCGCGCCGAATCGGGTGTGCCGATCGTCATGCTCACGGCGAAGAGCGACACGGTGGACGTGGTGGTGGGCCTGGAGTCCGGGGCCGACGACTACATCGTCAAGCCGTTCAAGCCGAAGGAGCTGGTCGCCCGCATCCGGGCGCGCCTGCGCCGGTCGGAGGAGCCCGCGCCCGAGCAGCTGGTCATCGGTGACCTGGTCATCGACGTGGCCGGGCACTCGGTCAAGCGCGACGGCACCTCCATCGCCCTGACCCCGCTGGAGTTCGACCTGCTGGTCGCCCTCGCGCGCAAGCCCTGGCAGGTGTTCACCCGCGAGGTGCTGCTGGAGCAGGTCTGGGGCTACCGGCACGCGGCGGACACCCGCCTGGTCAACGTGCACGTACAGCGGCTGCGCTCCAAGGTCGAGAAGGACCCGGAGCGCCCCGAGATCGTCGTGACGGTCCGCGGTGTGGGCTACAAGGCCGGACCGAGCTGACGTGCAGCCCGGCACGCCCCGGGGCGGCCCCCGACGGGGAGTCCTGAGGGGCGGCCGGCTGCTCCAGGAGGGAGCGCCCGGCGGCCCCCTGTTGCGGCTGTTCGGACGTCTCGTCCGACGGCCGCTGCTTCCGGCTGTCCGCCTGTGGCGCCGCAATATCCAGCTGAGGGTCGTCGCGGCGACGCTGCTGATGTCGCTCGCGGTGGTCCTGGCGCTGGGCTTCGTGGTCATCGCGCAGGTCAGCAAGGGTCTCCTCGACGCCAAGGAGGAGGCCGCGCAGAGCCAGGCCGCGGGCGGCTTCGCGGTCGCGCAGGAGAAGGCCAACACGCCGTCCGTGGCCGACGGGGCCGAAACCACCGACAACAAGGTCGGCCAGGACGCCAGCACCTGGATGAACGCGCTGGTCAAGCAGCTCGCCAGTGGCGGTCAGACCGCCTTCGAGGTGGTCGCGCTCGGTGCGGGCAACGGTGAGCAGGCGGCCGGCGCGCAGGGCGTCAAGGGCGCCCGCGCCTCCGGCAACGTGGACCCGACCGCGAGCGTCCCGTCGGCGCTGCGCAAGTCCGTCAACCACGGCACCGGCACCTTCAAGACCTTCTGGCAGATCCGGTACACCGCGGGCAGCGGGGACAAGCCGCCGCAGCCGGCGCTGGTCGTCGGCAAGCGGCTGACCGACATCAACGGGGACCCGTACGACCTGTACTACCTGTTCCCGCTCACCCAGGAAGAGGAATCCCTCAACCTGGTCAAGAGCACCATCGCCACCGCCGGCCTGTTCGTCGTCGTGCTGCTCAGCGCCATCGCCTGGCTCGTCGTGCGCCAGATCGTCACCCCCGTCCGGATGGCCGCGGGGATCGCCGAGCGGCTCTCGGCGGGGCGGCTGCAGGAACGGATGAAGGTCACCGGCGAGGACGACATCGCCCGTCTGGGCGAAGCCTTCAACAAGATGGCCCAGAACCTCCAGAACAAGATCCAGCAGCTGGAGGACCTCTCGCGGATGCAGCGCCGCTTCGTCTCCGACGTCTCCCACGAGCTGCGCACCCCGCTGACGACGGTCCGGATGGCCGCCGACGTCATCCACGACGCCCGCGTCGACTTCGACCCGGTCACCGCCCGGTCCGCGGAACTCCTCGCGGGGCAGCTCGACCGCTTCGAGTCCCTCCTGGCCGACCTGCTGGAGATCAGCCGGTTCGACGCGGGAGCGGCCGCGCTGGAGGCGGAGCCCATCGACCTGCGGGACGTCGTGCGCCGGGTCATCGACGGCGCCGAGCCGCTCGCCGAGCACAAGGGGACCCGGATCCGGGTCCTCGGCGACACCCAGCCGGTGATAGCCGAGGCCGACGCGCGGCGGGTGGAGCGGGTGCTGCGCAACCTGGTCGTCAACGCCGTCGAGCACGGCGAGGGCCGTGACGTGGTCGTCCGGCTCGCCTCGGCGGGCGGGGCCGTGGCGGTGGCCGTCCGCGACTACGGCGTCGGGCTCAAGCCCGGCGAGGCCACCCGGGTCTTCAACCGGTTCTGGCGCGCCGACCCGGCGCGGGCGCGCACGACCGGCGGTACGGGCCTGGGCCTGTCCATCGCCGTCGAGGACGCCCGGCTGCACGGCGGCTGGCTCCAGGCCTGGGGCGAGCCCGGCGGCGGCTCGCAGTTCCGCCTCACCCTGCCGCGCACCGCCGACGAACCGCTGCGCGGTTCGCCGATCCCGCTGGAGCCCGAGGACTCCCGGGGCAACCGGGCGCGGGCCGTGGCCGATGCGGCGGGGCGCGGCAACGGGTCCGGCGGGCCGGGTGCCCGCCCGGCGGGCGGCGAGCGGGACGGCCGTTCGCCGATCCCGCCGCGGCCGGCCGTCACCACCGCCCAGCCGGTGCCCGCCGACCCGACGGCGCTGCCCGGCAACGGCGCCCGGGTCGTGTCCAGGCCCGCCGACCATGGAGCAGCACAGGAGGATGGATCCGGTGGAGGACGCTGAGCGCGCGTCGGCGTACGTACGGGGTGCGGGGCGCGCGGAGCCCGGGGACCGGGTGCGGGGCGCGCGGCGCGCGGGCTCCGCGGGCGTGCGGTCCGCCGCCGTCCTCGGGGCCGCCGGGCTGCTGCTGGCGGGCTGCGCGTCCATGCCCGACCACGGCGAGATCCGCCGGGTGGAGGCCTCGCAGGGCGTCGATTCCCAGGTACGGGTCTTCGGCGCGCCGCCGGCCGACAAGGCCAGCCCCGCCGACATCGTCGACGGCTTCCTGGAGGCCATGACCAGCGACGACCCTCAGCTGGCCACCGCCCGCAAGTACCTCACCGAGGACGCCGCGAAGGACTGGCGGCCGGGCTCGGCCGTCACCGTGCTCTCCGCCGGCCTCGACCGGGTGCGCGTCGAGGGCGAGAAGGACCCCGATTCGCCCCGCTGGAAGGTCACCGGCAAGAAGCTCGCGACCGTCGACGAGCGCAGCGCGTACCAGCCGGAGACCGGCGGCAAGCGCTACGAGGAGTTCCTGCAGCTGGTCCAGGTCAACAAGCAGTGGCGGATCTCGACACCGCCCAGCAGCCTGGTGCTCAGCGAGTCCGACTTCCAGCGCATCTACAAGCCGGTGAACAAGTACTACTTCGCGGGCGGCACGCTCGTCGCCGATCCGGTGTACGTGCGGCAGCGCAGCGATCCCGACTCCCGGATGGACCCGACCACGCAGACCGTGCAGTCGCTGCTGGACGGGCCCTCGAAGTGGCTCGGCCCGGTCGTCTCCACCGCCTTCCCCAGCGGTACGGCGCTGCGTGAGGGCACCAAGTCCCTTTCCTATGACGGCCAGAACACCCTGCGCGTGCCGCTCAACGAGAAGGGCAGCAACGTCGGGCAGCCGCAGTGCCAGAAGATGGCCACTCAACTCCTGTACACCGTGCGGGACCTGACGGCCTCCCGGCTGGACCGGGTCGAACTGCTGCGCTCCGACGGCAAGTCCTCGCTGTGCTGGGTGACGGGCGTGGCCGCCGCGTCCATCGCCGGCCGGCCGGCGCCGCCGGAGCACCAGTACTACGTGGACAAGGACTCCAAGCTGGTCCGGATGGTCCTCAACGCCAACGCCGACGAGCAGCAGCAGGACAAGCCGGAGGTGGCGCCGGGGCCGCTGGCGACGGCCGCCGCGTTCAAGGTGGGGTCGGCGGCGATCGCGTACGACGAGAAGCGGGCCGCGGTCGTCTCCGACGACGGGCACGGGCTGTACGTCGTGACGCTGACGACGGCCGGACAGATGCCGCAGCCGCTGCTGAGCAGCAAGACCGGCAAGCTGACCCCGCCCAGCTGGGACGCCCAGGGCGACCTGTGGATCGCGGACCTCGACCCGCAGACGCAGGGCCTGTACCGGATCCCGGGCGGGACCGGGACCCCGCAGAAGGTGGACGTCGCCGGGCTGGACGGCGGGCGGATCAGCGCGCTGAAGGCCTCCTCGGACGGGGTGCGCATCGCGCTGCTCGTCGAGAAGGAGGGCGGGCGCAAGAACCTGTACATCGGGCGGATCGAGCGGCCCGAGGGCAAGGGGGACACCTCGCCGCTGTCGGTGCGGGAGCTGCGGCCCGCGGCCCCGCAGATGGCGGAGGTCACGGCGATGAGCTGGGCGCCGCGGGGCCGGCTGCTGGTGGTGGGCCGCGAGAGCGGCGGGGTCGACCAGGCCCGTTACATGCTGGCCGACGGCTCGATGGTGGCCGCGGGCCTGCCCGGGGCCACCGGGCTGACCGCGATCGCGGCGGCCGACGACGACTCGAAGCCGGTGGTGGCCTTCTCCGGCGAGGACGGGATCGTGTGGCTGCCGCCGGGGGCGCAGTGGCGCACGGTGGCGGCGGGCGGCAAGGCCCCGGTCTACCCGGGCTGAGGCCGGGGCCGGCCGGTCCGGGCCCGCCGGGCGGCGGTTGTCCACAGGGGTCGCGCGGCCGGTGGGCGCCGGGCAGGGTGGAGGCATGCGGGGGTGGTGGCAGGAGCTGGCCGGTCTGGTGCTGCCGGGTGACTGCGCGGGCTGCGGGGCGGCGCGGGCCGTGCTGTGCCCGCGCTGCCGGGACGCGCTGAGCGGGGCCGGTGCGGGGCCGGTGCGTCCCGCGGCGCGGCGGGCGGGCCCGATCGGGCTGCCCGGTGTGCACGCGGGGGCGCGGTACGAGGGGGCCGTACGGGCAGTCCTGCTGGCCCACAAGGAACGCGGGGCGCTGCCCCTGGCGGGCCCGCTGGGCACGGCCCTGGCGGCGGCGGTGCTCCGGGGCGGCGGGCCGCGTGGCGGGTCCCGGGACGGGTCCCGGGAGGCCGCGGGCGGGCCCGGGGCGGGGGAGCTGGTGCTGGTGCCGGTGCCCTCGACGCGGGGGGCCGTGCGGGCGCGCGGGCACGATCCGGCGCGGCGGATCGCCCTGGCCGCGTCGGGGAGGTTGCGCCGGACGGGCGCGGCCGCGCGCGTGGCGCCCGTACTGCGGCTGCGCCGACGGGTCGCGGACCAGGCGGGCCTGGGGGCGCGGGAGCGGCTGGAGAACCTGGCGGGGGCCCTGGAGGTGTGCCGCGGCGGGGCCCGGGTGACGGCCGGGGCACGGATCGTCCTGGTCGACGACGTGATCACCACCGGGGCCACGCTCGCGGAGGCCGCGCGGGCGCTGCGGGCGGCGGGCCTGGGGGTGGCGGAGGCGGCCGTGGTCGCGGCGCCGGCGGACTCCTTCGTGCGGATCCGGTCGGCAACTCGTACAGAGCAAAAATCTTGCGAATAGATTTGGAACTGCCGGGGAATGCGCATCGTTGCAGGTAGTAAGAGGGAACGGCCACCTGAACGGAGGTACGTTCCGGTAGCGGGTGCCGACAACCGGCTTTGAGAGATATGTTCGGTTGTGAGGAACTGGCGATCCTTGGGCATCGGGTACCGGAGCACCAGTCCGCCTGTTTTATTGCCAACCTTGTGTCAGTGCCTGTTCAGGGGGTTTCTCTCTACTCCCGAGTCGGTGGGATGTGGATCTTGCCGATGGGGGAGGAGGAGGTGAAAGTCGCCAAGTCCGAGGCGCCGGTGTTCACCGGGGCCTGGTGCGAAAGGGAGCGCTTCGCCGCTGTCGGCGGGGCTCTCCGGGAACGGAGTTCTGCGTGGACATCGTCGTCAAGGGCCGCAAGACCGAGGTGCCCGAGCGGTTCCGCAAGCACGTGGCCGAGAAGCTGAATCCGGAGCGGATCCAGAAGCTCGACGCCAAGGTGATCAGCTTGGACGTCGAGGTGTCCAAGGAGCACAACCCGCGCCAGGCCGACCGTTCCGACCGCGTGGAGATCACCCTGCGTTCGCGGGGCCCGGTGATCCGGGCCGAGGCCGCCGCCGCCGACCCGTACGCGGCGCTCGACCTCGCTCAGGACAAGCTGGAGGCCCGGCTGCGCAAGCAGCACGACAAGCGGTTCACCCGCCGTGGCAACGGACGGCTTTCGGCGGCCGAGGTCGCCGACGTGGTGCCGGGCGTCGCCACGCTCAACGGCAACGGCGAGCCGGTCGGTGAGGAGAAGGCGGACGGGATCCCGACCACCCGGATCGGTTCCCTGGAAGTGCAGGGCGAAGGCCCGCTCATCGTCCGCGAGAAGACCCACTCGGCCGGCCCCATGTCGCTCGACCAGGCCCTGTTCGAAATGGAACTGGTCGGACACGACTTCTATCTGTTCGTCGACTCCGAGACCAAGATGCCCAGCGTCGTCTACCGCCGTCACGCCTACGACTACGGCGTCGTCCACCTGAATGCCGACGGGGCCTCCAGCTCGGACGAACCGGCCGCGGGCGCGGGCGGCGCGCTGGGCGGCTGATCATTCATCCGTCGCCCCTGCGGAACGCCCCGGCGATCCGCAGGGGCACCTGTGTGAGTGCGGTGGCCGGTAGGCGTCGGCTGGTGGCCGGTAGTGGCGTGTATGAGCCAGACGGGCTCCCGCGGAACCCCTCCCGGTCATCCGGGCATGGAATCATGGCGGGCAGTCAACCGGCGGCCGCTCCCGCCGGATTGGCCCAGCGGCTGAGCACATGCAGGGGGAGGAACGATGGCGGACACCTTCGGGCCGGTACGCGGTGACGACGGCGCGGGCTGTCGTGCGGCGGACCCGGCGGACCCGGCGGACCCGGCGGACCCGGCGGCGGATCCGGCCGGGGAGCCCATCCGGGTGCTCGTGGTCGACGACCACGCCCTCTTCCGGCGCGGCCTGGAGATCGTCCTCGCGCAGGAGGAGGACATCCAGGTCGTCGGCGAGGCCGGGGACGGGGCGGAGGCGGTGGACAAGGCCGCCGACCTGCTGCCGGACATCGTGCTGATGGACGTGCGGATGCCGCGCAGGGGCGGGATCGAGGCGTGCACCTCGATCAAGGAGGTGGCCCCCTCCGCGAAGATCATCATGCTGACGATCAGCGACGAGGAGGCGGACCTCTACGACGCGATCAAGGCCGGCGCGACGGGCTACCTGCTGAAGGAGATCTCCACGGACGAGGTCGCCACGGCGATCCGCGCCGTGGCGGACGGGCAGTCGCAGATCAGCCCCTCGATGGCGTCGAAGCTGCTGACCGAGTTCAAGTCGATGATCCAGCGCACCGACGAACGCAGACTGGTGCCCGCGCCGCGGCTGACGGACCGCGAGCTGGAGGTGCTGAAGCTGGTGGCCACGGGGATGAACAACCGGGACATCGCCAAGCAGCTGTTCATCTCCGAGAACACCGTCAAGAACCACGTGCGCAACATCCTGGAGAAGCTGCAGCTGCACTCGCGGATGGAAGCGGTCGTCTACGCGATGCGCGAGAAGATCCTGGAGATCCGTTAGAGCGCGTCCAGCTCCGCAGTGACCGCTTCGGCCTCCGCGGGCGAGGAGGCGCGTTCGACGCGGACGGCGTCGCAGCCGACCCACTCCGCCGCCTCCCGCAGGGCGCGGGCCATCGCGGGCGCCGCCTTCGGGGTCGTCAGCGAGAGCTGTCGGGCCACCAGCGTGGTGCCCTCGCGGCCCGGGTCCACCCGGCCCTGGAGCCGCCCCCCGGCCAGCAGCGGCATCGCGAAGTAGCCGTGGATCCGCTGGGGTTTGGGGACGTAGGCCTCCAGCTTGTGCGTGAAGCCGAAGATCCGCTCGGTGCGGGGGCGGTCCCACACGAGCGAGTCGAACGGGGACAGCAGGGTGGTGCGGTGGCGGCCCGCAGGGGCCGTGGCCAGGGCGGCCGGATCGGCCCAGGCGGGCTTGGCCCAGCCCTCCACCGTCACCGGGACCAGCCCGGAATCCGCCACCACCGCGTCGAACTGCTCGCCCTTGAGGCGGTGGTAGTCGGCGATGTCGGCGCGGGTGCCGACGCCCAGGGACCGCCCGGCCAGGGCCACGAGCCGGCGCAGGCACTCGCGGTCGTCCAGGTCGTCGTGGAGCAGGGCGTCCGGGACGACCCGCTCGGCGAGGTCGTAGACCCGCTTCCAGCCGCGCCGCTCCGAGCAGACCACGTCACCGGTGTCGAGCAGCCACTCCACCGCGATCTTGGTTTCGGACCAGTCCCACCAGGGGCCGCCGTTCTTCGCGCCGCCCAGCTCGGTGGAGGTGAGCGGGCCGTCCGCCTTCAGCCGGTCCAGGACCAGGGCGCAGGAACCCTCCCGGTCCTTCATCTTGTGCCAGCGGTAGCCGTGCGCCCGCTTGACCCGGCGGCGGAACGCGAAGTGCGGCCACTCCTCGATCGGCAGGATGCACGCGGCGTGCGACCAGTACTCGAAGGCGTGGTGGTCGCTCCAGTAGGCCTTCTCCACGGTGTCCCGGCCGACCGCGCCGAGGCGCGCGTACGGGATCAGCTCGTGCGAGCGGGCCAGCACCGAGATCGTGTCCAGCTGTACGGCGCCCAGGTGGCGCAGCACTCCGCGGACCCCTCCCCGGCGGTCGGGCGCGCCGAGGAAGCCCTGGGCGCGCAGGGCGATGCGGCGGGCCTCGTCGGCGGAGAGGGACACGGACGGCTGCGGCGTGCTGGCCGGGCTGCTGGTCATGGTGGGCAGCCTAGGCGGCGCCACCGACAGCGGGTCCGGGCTGCCGGGCGGGGAGATGCGGCAGCGCGGGGGTCAGGCCGAGGTCCGAGGGGAGCAGCGCGCCGACCCAGGTGTCTCGCGCGGTGCCGTTGCGGAACAGGGCGGCCCGCAGGGTGCCCTCGAAGCGGAAGCCGGCCTTCTCGGCGACGGCCCGGGAGCCCTCGTTGCCGACCTCGGCGCGCCATTCCAGGCGTACGGCGCCGAGCTCGGTGAAGGCCCAGCGGGCGACGCCGTCCAGGGCCTCGGTCATGTAGCCGTTGCCGCGGTGTTCCCGGGTCGCCCAGTAGCCGACCTCGTACGACTTCTCGCCGAACGCCAGGTGCACGTGGACGCCGATGGCCGCGACCAGCGGGCCGCCGGCGCCGAGGCGGACCGCGAAGGGGTACCCCGTGTCCTCGCGCCAGCCGGTGGGTACCAGCTCGTTCACGAAGGTCTTCGCGTGCACGCGTTCGTAGGGGGAGGGGACCATGGTCCAGCGCTGGATGTCCGGGTCCTGGGCGGCGGCGTACACCTCGTCCTCGTCCGACGGGGCGAAGGGCCGCAGGTCCAGGCGGGGCGTGCGCAGCGTCGTGGGTTCCATGGAGGGATTGTGGCGGTCCGGGGGGACGGCGGGCGAGCAGTTTTCGTCCGGCCCGGCACCTTCGGCCCGGTCCACACGTTCTCATTCCGGGCACCCGTGCCCTGCGGACACGGCGGACCTCCCGGCGCGACCACGTCCTCGCTTACGATGGCCGTTGCGGTGGGGCCCACCTGCCGTGCCCGGTTACGAACAGTGCCCAGGCCCGACCGGCAAGGAGACAAACCTCGGTGTCCGTCTTCAACAAGCTCATGCGTGCAGGCGAAGGCAAGATCCTGCGCAAACTGCACCGCATCGCGGACCAGGTCAACTCCATCGAAGAGGACTTCGTCAACCTCTCCGACGCCGAGTTGCGCGCGCTCACGGACGAGTACAAGCAGCGCTACCAGGACGGCGAGAGCCTGGACGACCTGCTGCCCGAGGCCTTCGCGACCGTTCGCGAGGCCGCGAAGCGAGTGCTCGGCCAGCGGCACTACGACGTCCAGATCATGGGTGGTGCCGCGCTGCACCTCGGCTACGTCGCCGAGATGAAGACCGGTGAGGGCAAGACCCTCGTCGGCACGCTGCCGGCGTACCTGAACGCGCTGTCCGGCAAGGGCGTCCACCTGATCACGGTGAACGACTACCTCGCCGAGCGCGACTCCGAGATGATGGGCCGGGTCCACAAGTTCCTGGGCCTGTCGGTCGGCTGCATCCTGGCGAACATGTCCCCGGCGCAGCGCCGGGAGCAGTACAGCAGCGACATCACGTACGGCACGAACAACGAGTTCGGCTTCGACTACCTGCGCGACAACATGGCGTGGTCGCAGGACGAGCTGGTGCAGCGCGGCCACAACTTCGCCGTGGTCGACGAGGTCGACTCGATCCTCGTCGACGAGGCCCGTACCCCGCTGATCATCTCCGGTCCGGCCGACCAGGCCACGAAGTGGTACGCGGACTTCGCCAAGCTGGTCACCCGGCTGACCAAGGGCGAGGCCGGGCAGCCGCTCAAGGGCATCGAGGAGACCGGCGACTACGAGGTCGACGAGAAGAAGCGCACCGTCGGCATCCACGAGGCCGGTGTCGCGAAGGTCGAGGACTGGCTCGGCATCGAGAACCTGTACGAGTCGGTGAACACCCCCCTCGTCGGGTACCTCAACAACGCGATCAAGGCCAAGGAACTCTTCAAGATCGACAAGGACTACGTCGTCATCGACGGCGAAGTCATGATCGTCGACGAGCACACCGGCCGCATCCTCGCCGGCCGCCGCTACAACGAGGGCATGCACCAGGCGATCGAGGCGAAGGAAGGGGTGGACATCAAGGACGAGAACCAGACCCTCGCCACGATCACCCTGCAGAACTTCTTCCGCCTGTACTCGAAGCTGTCGGGCATGACCGGTACGGCCATGACCGAGGCCGCCGAGTTCCACCAGATCTACAAGCTGGGCGTCGTGCCGATCCCGACGAACCGGTCGATGCAGCGCAAGGACCAGCCCGACCTGATCTACCGCACCGAGGTCGCCAAGTTCGCGGCGGTCGTCGACGACATCGCGGAGAAGCACGAGAAGGGCCAGCCGATCCTCGTCGGCACGACGTCGGTCGAGAAGTCCGAGTACCTCTCCCAGCAGCTCTCGAAGCGGGGCATCCCGCACGAGGTGCTGAACGCCAAGCAGCACGAGCGCGAGGCGACGATCGTCGCCCAGGCCGGCCGCCGCGGCGCGGTCACGGTCGCCACGAACATGGCCGGCCGCGGTACCGACATCAAGCTCGGCGGCAACCCGGACGACCTCGCCGAGGCGGAGCTGCGCCAGCGCGGCATCGACCCGGAGGAGCACATCGAGGAGTGGGCGCAGGCCCTGCCCGAGGCGCTCAAGCGGGCCGAGGCGGCCGTGAAGGCCGAGTTCGAAGAGGTCAAGGAGCTCGGCGGCCTGTACGTGCTGGGCACCGAGCGGCACGAGTCGCGCCGTATCGACAACCAGCTGCGCGGCCGCTCCGGCCGTCAGGGCGACCCGGGCGAGTCCCGCTTCTACCTGTCGCTGGGCGACGACCTGATGCGCCTGTTCAAGGCGCAGATGGTCGAGCGGGTCATGGCGATGGCGAACGTGCCGGACGACGTGCCGATCGAGAACAAGATGGTCACGCGGGCCATCGCCTCGGCGCAGTCGCAGGTCGAGACCCAGAACTTCGAGACCCGCAAGAACGTCCTGAAGTACGACGAGGTCCTCAACAGCCAGCGCGAGGTCATCTACGGCGAGCGCCGCCGCGTCCTGGAGGGCGAGGACCTGCACGAGCAGGTCGTCTTCTTCATGGACGACACGATCGACGCGTACATCGCGGCCGAGACGGTCGAGGGCTTCGCCGAGGAGTGGGACCTGGAGCGGCTGTGGGGCGCCTTCCGGCAGCTCTACCCGATCAAGGTGACGGTGGAGGAGCTGGAGGAGGCCGCCGGCGACCGCGCGGGCATCACCGCCGAGTTCATCGCCGAGTCCGTCAAGGACGACATCCACGAGCAGTACGCGGCGCGCGAGAAGGCGCTCGGCTCCGACGTCATGCGTGAGCTGGAGCGGCGCGTGGTGCTGTCGGTGCTGGACCGCAAGTGGCGTGAGCACCTGTACGAGATGGACTACCTGCAGGAGGGCATCGGCCTGCGGGCGATGGCCCAGAAGGACCCGCTGGTCGAGTACCAGCGCGAGGGCTTCGACATGTTCAACGCCATGATGGAGGGCATCAAGGAGGAGTCCGTCGGCTACCTGTTCAACCTGGAGGTCCAGGTCGAGCAGCAGGTCGAGGAGGTTCCGGTGCAGGCCGCGGCGCCGTCCATGACGAAGGAGCCGGCCGGGGCCGCGCGTCCCGAGATCCGGGCGAAGGGGCTGGACGCCCCGCAGCGTCCGGACCGGCTGCACTTCTCCGCGCCGTCGGTGGACGGTGAGGGCGGGATCGTCGAGGGCGACTTCGACGCGGACGGCTCCGCCGGTGACGGCGGCGACGGGATGACGCGGGCGGAGCGGCGCAAGGCGCAGAAGGCCTCCGGTGGGCGTCGGCGCAAGAAGTAACCCCGTTCGGGGATTCGCGGGACCACCGGCCGGGGCCGGACACCGAGGGGTGTCCGGCCCCGGCCGCGTTGCGTTGCCGGGCGGGGGCGGATCCGGTGCGGCCGGTCGGGTGACGCGGGGTCGCCCATCGGGGGGTGGGGGAGGTCGGCTGAGGGGTCCGTCCGGGAGGTGGGGGCCGGACCGGGAGGGGTTCCGGGGGAGGACCGGTCACCCGGATAGGTGGTGCGGGGGAGGAGGTGCCGGGGAGGGGCGGTGTGGTTGCGGAGGGTGACCGGCGGTCGTAGAAAAAACGCGTCGAGTTACCGCCCGGTACCACCGCCGGGCCCGGCCCGTACGGGGGAACCGCCATGGACACCACCAAGAGCCCGACCCGCAGCCGTCCCGCCGGGCGGCGCGACGCGCGGCGGCCGGCCGGCACCCCGCGGGCCCGGCGCCGGCCCGGACCGCACGACTGGTTCGCGGAGCGCCTCCTGGCGGTGCTGAGCGGCCAGCGGCCCGTCCACTCGCTGCTGGGCCTCACGGTGGGCCCGGCCTACGAGCAGCTGGCCGACCTGGCCCCCACCGGGCCCCCGCTGGGCCGCCCCCGGCCCGTCCTGCGCCACTGCGGGCGCTTCCACCCCGGCCCGGGGGTCATCGAGGCCTTCGCCCGCATCGCCACCGGTGACCGCGTCTCGGCGATGGCCTTCCGCCTGGAACAGGGCCCGGACCTCCGCTGGCGCTGCGCGGCGGTCGAGATCCGGGGCCCGCGCACCCGGGGGGATTCGGCCCGCGGGGTGGCGGTCGTATCCTGAGGGCGTTTCCGACTACCGAAAGCAGCCGGCCATGCGCGTGTACGTCCCCCTGACACTCCCCGGTCTCGCCGAGGCGCACAAGGCGGGCGAGCTCGGGCCCGCCCCGCTCCGCGCCTACGCGGTGACCCCCGGGCTGCGGGAGTGGTACGTCTCCGACGACATCGAGGAGCTGGAGTACGCCGCCCTCAGCCGTGCCGCCGAGGCCTCCCTGCGCCTCCTGGCGGCCGACGAGGACGCCCCCCGCCGACGGGTCGTCGTCGCCCTCGACGTCGACGACAAGGCCGCCTCCGCGGTCCCCGGCCTCGACGAGGCCACCCTCGGCCAGGTCACCCTCGCCACCGCCGTACGGCTCAAGGTGGCCGCCGCCGTCCACGTCGACGCCGACGACGCGACGCAGGACGTCGCCGCGGCCGCCGCGGCGCTGCGGGCCGCCGACGCCGGGGACGACGACGCCCGCTTCACCGTCGACGGGGCCGAGGACCACGAGCTGCTGTGGTTCGGCGTCCAGGAGATTCCGGGGCTGCTGAAGTGAGCGGTGGCGGAGCCCACATCGTCTGGGACTGGAACGGCACGCTGCTGCACGACATCGATGCCGTCATCGTCGCGACCAACGCCTCCTTCGCGGAGTTCGGGTTCGCGCCGATCACCCTGGAGACGTACCGCGACCTGTACGTCGTACCGGTCCCGAAGTTCTACGAGCGCCTCATGGGCCGGCTGCCCACCGAGGAGGAGTGGCTCGTCATGGACGAGACCTTCCACCGGTACTACTGGGCGGCTGCCGCCGCGGCCGGCCTCGCCGAGGGCGCGCTGGAGCTGCTGCGCGGCTGGCAGGCCGACGGACTCACCCAGTCCCTGCTGTCCCTCGCACCCCACGACAAGCTCGTGCCGCTGGTGCGCACGCACGGCATAGACGGGCACTTCCTGCGCGTCGACGGCCGCACCGGGCCCTCCCACACCACCAAGGCGGGACACCTCGTACGCCATATGGCCGCCATGGAGCCCGCCGGAGTGGCCGCCGGCCGGACGGTCCTCATCGGCGACGCCGTGGACGACGCGCTCGCCGCGGCCCACGTGGGCGCACGGGCCGTGCTCTACACGGGCGGTTCGCACAGCCGGACCAGTCTCGAAGCCGCGGGCGTGCCCGTCGTCGACACCCTGGCCGAGGCCGTCGCCACCGCCCGCGAGCTGGCCGGATAAGAACCGGCACGGCCGGTCCGGCCACGTCGCTGGCCAGAGTGTCCAGGTTTCCCCCCGGGATTTGTACAGATGCTGTCAATGACGGCCGGGGGGTGGGGCGAGATAGCCTGGACCCGTGATCAGCGCGATAGTCATCGGGGGCACGGACGCCCCCGGCCCGCGCCCGGCGCACATCCGTGCCCGGGCCCTCGCTGGTCCCCACCGCCGGGACGTCCTGCCGATCATGGCCGAATCCCTCCCGGTCGGCTTTCCCGACGCCCCGGCGTCGACACAGAATCCGGACGCACCCACCGCCCCAGGGCGGCGCTGTGTCATTCCTTCCTTCACCTACGTCACGCAATGGCGCGCGACAGGAGCCAGAGGACATGCAGACCAAGCTGGACGAAGCAAAGGCCGAGCTGCTCGCGCGGGCGGCACGGGTAGCTGAGAACAGCCCGGCCGGGGGGCTACTTCCGACTGGGTCCGAGCAAGGGGAGCGTCCCGAACGGGGATCGACGCTCGCCTACCTCCAGCGCTACTACCTGCACACCGCCCCCGAGGACCTCGTCGACCGGGACCCGGTCGACGCGTTCGGTGCGGCACTCTCCCACTACCGGCTCGCCGAGAACCGGCCGCAGGGCACCGCGAACGTGCGCGTGCACACCCCCACGGTCGAGGAGAACGGCTGGACCTCCAGCCACTCCGTGGTCGAGGTCGTCACCGACGACATGCCCTTCCTCGTCGACTCCGTCACCAACGAGCTGTCCCGCCAGGGACGCGGCATCCACCTGGTGATCCACCCGCAGGTCGTCGTGCGCCGCGACGTCACCGGCAAGCTGATCGAGATCCTCGGCCCCGACTGCGACGCCCACGGTCCCAGGACCGCCCGCCCGCACGACTCCCTCGTCGAGTCCTGGATCCACGTCGAGATCGACCGCGAGACCGACAAGTCCGACCTCAAGCAGATCACCGGCGATCTGCTGCGCGTCCTGTCCGACGTCCGCGAGTCCGTCGAGGACTGGGAGAAGATGCGCGACGCCGCGCTGCGCATCGCCGAGGAGCTGCCGAACGAGCCCACCGCGCCCGACCTGCGCGAGTTCGAGCTCGAAGAGGCCCGCGAGCTGCTGCGCTGGCTCGCCGACGACCACTTCACCTTCCTCGGCTACCGCGAGTACAACCTCGTCGACGGCGACGCCCTCGCCGCCGTGCCCGGCACCGGCCTCGGCATCCTGCGCTCCGACCCGCTGCACAGCGGCAAGGAGGACGGCCACCCGGTGTCCCCGTCCTTCAACCGGCTGCCCGCCGACGCCCGCGCCAAGGCCCGCGAGCACCGCCTGCTGGTGCTGACCAAGGCCAACAGCCGCTCCACGGTGCACCGCCCCTCGTACCTCGACTACGTCGGCGTGAAGAAGTTCGACGCCGACGGCAACGTGGTCGGCGAGCGCCGCTTCCTCGGCCTGTTCTCCTCCGCCGCCTACACCGAGTCGGTGCGCCGCGTCCCGGTCATCCGCCGCAAGGTCACCGAGGTCCTGGACGGCGCCGGCTTCGCCCCGTCCAGCCACGACGGCCGCGACCTCCTCCAGATCCTGGAGACCTACCCGCGCGACGAGCTGTTCCAGACCCCGGTCGACAAGCTCCGCGAGATCGTCACCTCCGTCCTGTACCTCCAGGAACGCCGCCGGCTGCGGCTGTACCTGCGCCAGGACGAGTACGGCCGCTACTACTCCGCGCTGGTCTACCTGCCGCGCGACCGCTTCACCACCGGCGTGCGGCTGCGCCTGATGGACATCCTGCGGGAGGAGCTCGACGGCATCAGCGTCGACTTCACCGCCTGGAACACCGAGTCGATCCTCTCCCGCATCCACTTCGTCGTCCGCGTCCCGCAGGGCACCGAGCTGCCCGTGCTGACCGACTCCGACGTCGAGCGCATCGAGGGCCGGCTCGTCGAGGCCGCCCGCTCCTGGGCCGACGGCTTCGGCGAGGCGCTGACCGCCGAACTGGGCGAGGAGCGCGCCGCCGAGCTGCTGCGCAAGTACGGAACCTCCTTCCCCGAGGGCTACAAGGCCGACCACTCGCCGCGCGCGGCCGTCGCCGACCTGTGCCACCTGGAACGGCTCTCCGCGAGCGACCGCGAGTTCGCGCTGTCGCTGTACGAGCCGGTCGGCGCGGGCCCCGGCGAGCGCCGCTTCAAGATCTACCGCACCGGCGAGCAGGTCTCCCTCTCCGCCGTCCTGCCCGTCCTGCAGCGCCTGGGCGTCGAGGTCACCGACGAGCGTCCGTACGAGCTGCGCCGCACCGACCGGGTCAGCGCGTGGATCTACGACTTCGGTCTGCGGATGCCGCTCGCCCCGGGCAACGGCGACTCCTACCTCGGCGACGACGCCCGCGAGCGCTTCCAGGAGGCCTTCGCGGCCGTCTGGACCGGTGAGGCCGAGAACGACAACTTCAACACCCTCGTCCTCGGCGCCGGGCTGACCTGGCGGCAGGCCGTCGTGCTGCGCGCGTACGCCAAGTACCTGCGCCAGGCCGGCTCCACCTTCAGCCAGGACTACATGGAGGACACCCTCCGCAACAACGTCCACACCACCCGGCTGCTGGTCTCCCTCTTCGAGGCCCGGATGTCGCCCGGCCGCCAGGTCGCCGGCACCGAGCTCATCGACGCCATGCTGGAGGAGCTGGACGGGGCCCTGGACCAGGTCGCCTCGCTCGACGAGGACCGCATCCTGCGCGCCTTCCTCACCCTCATCAAGGCCACCCTGCGCACGAACTTCTTCCAGCTCGACGAGGCGGGCGAGCAGCACGCCTACGTGTCGATGAAGTTCGACCCGCAGGCCATCCCGGACCTGCCGGCCCCGCGTCCCGCCTTCGAGATCTGGGTGTACTCCCCGCGCGTCGAGGGCGTCCACCTGCGCTTCGGCAAGGTCGCCCGAGGCGGTCTGCGCTGGTCCGACCGGCGCGAGGACTTCCGCACGGAGGTCCTCGGCCTGGTCAAGGCGCAGATGGTCAAGAACACCGTCATCGTCCCGGTCGGCGCCAAGGGCGGCTTCGTCGCCAAGAACCTGCCCGACCCGTCGGTGGACCGCGACGCCTGGCTCGCCGAGGGCATCGCCTCGTACAAGATCTTCATCTCGGCGCTGCTCGACATCACCGACAACATGGTCGCCGGCGAGGTCGTGCCCCCGCAGGGCGTCGTACGCCACGACGAGGACGACACCTACCTCGTCGTCGCCGCCGACAAGGGCACCGCCACCTTCTCCGACATCGCCAACGGGGTCGCCGAGGACTACGGCTTCTGGCTGGGCGACGCCTTCGCCTCCGGCGGCAGCGCCGGCTACGACCACAAGGGCATGGGCATCACCGCCCGCGGTGCCTGGGAGTCGGTCAAGCGGCACTTCCGCGAGCTGGGCCACGACACCCAGACCGAGGACTTCACGGTCGTCGGCGTCGGCGACATGTCCGGCGACGTCTTCGGCAACGGCATGCTGCTCTCCGAGCACATCCGCCTCGTCGCCGCCTTCGACCACCGGCACATCTTCATCGACCCGAACCCGGACGCGGCCACCTCCTACGCCGAGCGCCGCCGCCTGTTCGACCTGCCGCGCTCCTCCTGGGCGGACTACGACACCGCGCTGCTGTCGGCGGGCGGCGGCGTCCACCCGCGCAGCGCCAAGGCCATCCCGCTGAACGCGCAGGTCCGCGAGGCCCTGGGCATCGAGGCGGGCGTCACCAAGATGACCCCGGCCGACCTGATGAAGGCCATCCTCCAGGCCCCCGTGGACCTGCTGTGGAACGGCGGCATCGGCACGTACGTCAAGGCGACCGCCGAGACCCACGCCGACGTCGGCGACAAGGCCAACGACGCCATCCGCGTCAACGGCTCCGACGTCCGCGCCCAGGTCATCGGTGAGGGCGGCAACCTGGGCCTGACCCAGCTCGGCCGCATCGAGTTCGCCCGCACCGGCGCCGGCGGCGAGGGCGGCAAGGTCAACACCGACGCCATCGACAACAGCGCGGGCGTGGACACCTCCGACCACGAGGTGAACATCAAGATCCTGCTCAACGCGGTCGTCGCGGACGGGGACATGACCGTCAAGCAGCGCAACAAGCTGCTCGCCGAGATGACCGACGAGGTGGGCCGTCTCGTCCTGCGCAACAACTACGCGCAGAACACCGCGCTCGCCAACGGCGCCGCCCAGGCGCCCAGCCTGCTCCACGCCCAGCAGCGCTTCATGCGCCGTCTGGAGCGGGCGGGCCTGCTCGACCGGGGGCTGGAGTTCCTGCCCACCGACCGGCAGATCCGCGAGCTGCTGAGCAACGGCAAGGGCCTGACCCAGCCGGAGCTGGCCGTGCTGTTCGCCTACACCAAGATCACGGTGGCGGGTGAACTCATCAGCACCGAGCTGCCGGACGACCCGTACCTGCGCCGCCTGCTGCACGCGTACTTCCCCGGCGCCCTGCTCTCCAGGTTCCAGGAGCAGATCGACGCCCACGCGCTGCGCCGGGAGATCATCACCACCCTGCTGGTCAACGACACCGTCAACACCGGCGGTTCGACCTTCCTGCACCGCCTGAAGGAAGAGACCGGCGCCTCGACGGAGGAGATCGTCCGGGCGCAGCTCGCGGCCCGCGAGATCTTCGGCCTGGCCGACGTGTGGGACGCGGTCGAGGCCCTCGACAACAAGGTCGCCGCCGACGTCCAGACCCGGGTGCGCCTGCACTCGCGGCGCCTGGTCGAGCGCGGTACGCGCTGGCTGCTCAACAACCGGCCGCAGCCCCTCCAGATCACCGAGACCATCGAGCTGTTCGCGGCCCGGGTCGAGCAGGTGTGGTCGGAGCTGCCGAAGCTGGTGCGCGGCGCCGACCTGGAGTGGTACGGGTCGATCCTGGACGAGCTGACCGGCGAGGGCGTGCCGGAGGAGCTCGCGGCGAAGGTGGCCGGCTTCTCGTCCGCGTTCCCGATGCTGGACGTCGTCGCCATCGCCGACCGGACCGGCGTGGACCCCCTCGCCGTCGCCGAGGTGTACTACGACCTCGCCGACCGCCTGGACATCACGCAGCTGATGGACCGGATCATCGAGCTCCCGCGGTCCGACCGCTGGCAGTCCATGGCCCGTGCCTCCATCCGCGAGGAGCTGTTCGCGGCGCACGCCGCGCTGACCGCCGACGTGCTGGCGGCCGGCAACGGCACTTCGACCCCCGAGGAGCGCTTCAAGCTCTGGGAGGAGAAGAACGCGGCGATCATCGGCCGGGCCCGGACGACCCTGGACGAGATCCGGGGCTCGGACGACTTCGACCTGGCGAACCTGTCCGTGGCGATGCGCACCATGCGCTCGCTGCTGCGCGCGCACAGCTGAGTGACGCCCCCTCAGGGGGGTGGGTGAACGGGCGGCCCGGGACCATCGGTTCCGGGCCGCCCGTCGTGCGTCGCGCCGCAGGCCGTACGGGTGGGTCAGCCGCCCGAGGTGAAGGCCTCGTACGCGTCGCAGACCTCCTTGGAGGGGCCGTCCATGCGCAGGACGCCCGATTCCAGCCAGATCGCGCGGTCGCAGGTCTCGCGGACCGTTGCGATGCCGTGGCTGACGAGGAAGACGGTGCCCGCGCGGGCGCGCAGTTCCTCGATGCGGGCCTGGCTGCGGCGTTGGAAGGCGGCGTCGCCCGTGGCCAGGGCCTCGTCGATCATCAGGACGTCGTGGTCCTTGGCGGCGGCGATGGAGAACCGCAGCCGGGCGCCCATGCCGGAGGAGTAGGTGCGCATGGGCAGGGAGATGAAGTCGCCCTTCTCGTTGATGCCGGAGAAGTCGACGATGTCCTGGTAGCGCTCGCGGATCTGCCGGCGGGTCATGCCCATGGCGAGTCCGCCGAGGACCACGTTGCGCTCGCCGGTGAGGTCGTTCATCAGGGCCGCGTTCACGCCCAGCAGCGAGGGCTGGCCGTGCGAGTAGACCGCCCCGGAGGCCACGGGCTGGAGTCCGGCGATGGCCTTGAGGAGGGTGGACTTGCCGGAGCCGTTGGAGCCGATGAGCCCGATCGCCTCGCCCTTGTAGGCGGTGAAGCTGACGCCCTTGACGGCGTGCACCTCACGGATGCCGGGCGCCGGCCGGCGGGAGAAGATCCGGCTGAGGGCGGCGGTGGCGCCGCCCTTGCGGGTGCCGGCGCCGTGCACCTTGTAGATGACGTGGACCTCGTCGGCGATCACGGTCGGGACGCGGGTGCCGGCCGTCGTGCGGTCGGTGGGCGTCGTGCTGCGGGTCAGGGTGTCAGCCACGGCCGTACTCCTCCTCTGCCTTCCAGAAGTAGACGAACCCGCCGACGCCGGCGAGCAGGGCCCAGCCGATGGCGATCGGCCAGACGTGGTGGGGCAGTGAGGCGGCCTTGAAGCTGTCGATCAGCGCGAAGCGCATGAGGTCGATGTAGACGGCCGCCGGGTTGGTCTTGAGCAGCAGGGTGATCCAGTGCGGCAGGTGGTCCGTCTTCAGGATGGAGTCGATGGACCACATCACGCCGGAGGAGTACATCCAGGTGCGCAGGACGAACGGCATCAGCTGGCTGACGTCCGGGTTCTTGCTGCCGATGCGGGCCATGACCATGGCGCAGCCCGCGCAGAAGACGGCCATCAGGAAGAGCGCCGGGAGGGCGATCAGCCAGGCCGGGCCGGGGGTCTGGCCGCAGGCCAGGAGCAGGACGACCAGGGCGCCCATGGTGACGAGCAGCTGCTGGAAGAGCTGCACGACGGAGGAGATGGGCAGGCTGGCGCGGGGGAAGTGCAGGGCGCGGACCAGGCCGAGGTTGCCGTGGACGGCGCGGGTGCCGGCGTTGATGGAGCTGCCGATGAAGTCCCAGACGAAGACGCCGGTGATCAGGAACGGCACGTAGTCCGGCACGCCGTGGCTGGCGCGCATGACGACGCCGAAGATGAAGTAGTAGACGGCCGCGTTGAGCAGCGGGGTCATCAGGTGCCAGACCTGGCCGAGCTTGGCCGTGCTGTACGTGGCCTGCATGCGGGCGCCGGCGTACGCCGTCACGAAGTGGCGGCGGCCCCAGAGCTGCGCGAGGTAGCGGGGCAGGGAGGGGCGGGCGCCGCTGACGGTCAGGCCGTGGGCTGCGGCCAGCTCTGCGGGGCTCTGCGGTGCGGTAACGGTGGTGGTCACGGTCACGGGGAGTCGCTTTCGACGGGGGCGGGGCGTCGCTGGCGGGGGTGCCTCCCAGCGGAGACTGGGGACGGGACGGGTCCGTATCGTCGCTACGTGGAGCGTAGGGCCCTCGACGTCGGAACGCAACCGTATCGTCGTGACGTGGCCGCCGCTATGCTCTGTGCATGACCACCGAGCCCTCCCCCGCCCCCGCCCGCCGCGCCCCCGCCGGGGCCGCCGTCCTGCGCGAGGACGTGACCGAGGCGATCCGGGCCGCGGTCGTCGAGGAACTCGCGGCGGTCGGCTTCGCCCGGATGTCCATCGAGGGCATCGCCCGGCGCGCGGGGGTCGGCAAGACCGCCGTGTACCGGCGCTGGAAGTCCAAGCTCCACCTGGTGCTCGACCTGGTGGGCGCCTTCGCCGCCGACGGGCTGCCGGTGCCGGCCACCGGGTCCCTCTACGGGGACCTGCGGGCCCTGCTGGAGGTCATGTCCCACGTGCTGCGCCACCCCGTGGCCTCGGCGGTCATCCCCGACCTGCTGGTGGAGGCCGCCCGGAACCCGGAGATCGCCGACGCGGTGCGCGGGGCCCTCCTCGACGGCCAGCGCAGGCTCGCCGAGGGGATCGTCGCCGAGGCCGTCGAGCGGGGGGAACTGCCCGGGACGGCCTGCCCGGAGCGGGCACTGGACCTGGCGATCGGGCCGCTGTACTGGCGGCAGGTGGTCGTGCGCGACGCCGTGCCGGCCGGCTATCTCGACGACCTGGCGCGCGCGGTCGTGGCGGGGCTGCGGGCCGGCTAGCAGGACGCGTCAGAACGCGTAGCGGTGCGTCAGCGTCGGTTCCGGGGCCTGGGACGGGGCCGGCGGGGCGGGGCGGCGGTCCTCCGGCGGGGTGATCGCCGGCAGCGGCGCCGACTGGCCCAGGAAGATCCGGCGGACCACCCGTTCCGCCGCGTGCCCGTCGTCGAAGGAGCAGAACCGCGACCTGAAGGCGGAGCGCAGCTGCGCCGAGCGCGACCCCTGCCAGTGGCCGGTGGCGAAGATGTCCACGAGCTCGTCCTCGGTGCGCGCGATCGCCCCCGGCGGGCAGGCGCGCAGGTCGAAGTAGGTCCCGCGGGCGGCCTCGTACGCCTCCCAGTCGTCCGCGTGGATCACGATCGGCCGGTCCAGCGCCGCGTAGTCGAACATCAGGGACGAGTAGTCCGTGACCAGCGCGTCCGAGGCCAGGCAGAGCTCCTCCACCGACGGGTGGGCGGAGACGTCGATCAGCCGCGGGTGCGGGTCCCACGGCCGGTCCGTGCCCGCGTACGTCAGGTGCGTGCGGGCGAGCAGCGTGAAGCGCGGGCCCAGGTCCCGCAGGACCCGCTCGAAGTCCAGGTGCTCGGGCCGGCTGCGGCGGTAGTCGCGGTGCGTCGGGGCGTAGAGGATCGCCGTGGAACCGGGCGGGACGCCCAGGCGTTCGCGCAGCTCCAGCACGTCGGACTGGGTGGCCCGGTGGAAGGCGTCGTTGCGCGGATAGCCGTATTCGAGGGTGGTGTACGAGGACGGCACCGCCCGCTCCCAGACCAGGGTGGAGTGCCGGTTCGAGGAGAGCAGGTAGTCCCACTGGTCGGCGCCGCGCAGCAGGCCGGCGAAGTCCGGGGTCGGGGTGGCCGCCGGACGGTCCTGGAGGTCGAGGCCGACCCGCTTGAGCGGGGTGCCGTGCTGGGTCTGCACCAGGATCTGCCCCGGGCGCTTGATCAGGGCGCGGTCGAAGTTGACGTTCGTGGTGAGGTACGTCGCGCGGGCCAGGGCCGTCCAGTACGCGGCCGAGCCCGGCCGCAGCGGGGTGGTCTCGGGCGGGAGCGTCGGGGTGTGCCGGGGCTCGCAGATCCACGCCGTGCGCATCCGCGGGGCCAGTTCCCGCAGCTTCGCCTCGATGGCCGCCGGGTTGCAGGCGTAGCCGCCGTGCCAGTACGCGGAGAACACCGCCAGCTCCGGGCGCAGCGGCAGCAGGCGCTGGGTCCGGTAGTGCAGGCGCAGACAGGACTCGCGCAGCCCCCGCCCCAGCGCGGCCCCCGCACGGCCCGCCGCCAGGGACGCCGAGCGCAGCACGGACAGCAGCCGGTAGGCGCGCCGCAGGCCCAGCCGCATCAGGGCGTGCCGCAGCCGGTCCGTGCGGGACAGGGACAGCGGCAGGGAGCCGGAGCCCGCGCCGGGGGCCCGGTGGCGGCGCAGCAGGGCCGAGGCCCGCGCGAAGAACTCCGGGCGGGCGCCGCGCGGGATGCGGCCCCGGTGGGCGTACAGGACGCAGAAGTGCTCGGCCATCCGCCGGTGCACGGCCGGCCGCCAGCGCTCCAGCTCCGGGCGGGTGGCGAGGTAGCCGAAGACCCGCTCGTACTGGTCGAAGACGTCCAGGTGGCGGCGGGTGGAGGTGGTCAGGATCGAGCCGGTGCGGCGCTGGCGGTAGTGGACGCAGACCCGGTCGAGGACGGCCACGGACTCGGCGGCCAGCAGCGCCGGATAGGTCCAGGGGGTGTCCTCGTAGAAGCCGGGCGGGAACGAGAGGCCCTCGCGCTCCACGTACTCGCGGCGGTACGCCTTGTTCCACACCACCATCAGCATGCCGAGGAGGGAGGGGCGGTCGGCGAGGCGGAAGCTGGCCGGGCCCTCTTCGCGGAGGCGGTCCGCGAGCCGGTTGCGGACCAGTTCGCCGGTCCAGAAGGAGCGGGCGTAGTCGTAGACCAGGACGTCGGGGGAGCCCGTGGCCTTGAGCCGGTCGGTGATGGCCTGGAGGGCGCCGGGGGCCAGGGTGTCGTCGCCGTCGAGGAAGACCACGTAGTCGCCGCCCGCGCGGGCCAGACCCGCGTTGCGGGCCGGGCCCAGGCCGAGGTTGTGCGCCAGGTGCACGGCGGTGACCCGGGGGTCGCGCGCCGCGTACTCGTCGATGATCGAGCCGCAGGCGTCCGGGGAGGCGTCGTCGACCGCGATCAGCTCCAGATCCGGGTACGACTGGGACAGGACCGACTCCAGGCTCTCCTGGAGGTACGCCTGAACCTTGTACGCGGGCACGATGACGCTGAACCGGGGCACGGCACATCCAGGGGTCGGCGCGGGCATGTGGCCCAGGAACCGCGCGCGCGGCGTTCGGGTTACGCACGGTGTGGCAATCGGGTTACCGGCGTCAACACCGCACGTCAATGCCGTGATCACGGTGCTACTTGACAGCTCCGGCCATCACCCCCGTCACGAACTGCCGCTGGAACGCGAAGAAGACGACGAGCGGCACCACCATCGACAGGAAGGCCCCGGGGGCCAGGACGTCGATGTTGTTCCCGAACTGCCGCACCTGCTGCTGGAGCGCCACCGTGATGGGCGGGTGCGCCGAGTTCGCGAACACCAGCGCCACCAGCATGTCGTTCCACACCCACAGGAACTGGAAGATGCCGAGCGAGGCGATCGCCGGACCGCCCAGCGGGAGCACCACCCGGGCGAACAGCCGCAGTTCGCCCGCTCCGTCCAGGCGCGCCGCCTCCAGCAGCTCGCGCGGGATCTCCGCGAAGAAGTTGCGCAGCAGGAACACCGCGAAGGGCAGGCCGAAGGCGGTGTGGAAGAGCACCACCCCCGCCGTGGTCTCGAACAGGCCGATGGCCCCGAAGAGTTCGGACACCGGGATCAGCGCCACCTGCACGGGCACCACCAACAGCCCCACCACGACCAGGAAGAGCCAGTCCCGGCCCGGGAAATCCAGCCAGGCGAAGGCGTATCCGGCGAGCGAGCCCAGTACGAGCACGAGCAGGGTCGCCGGAACGGCGATCGCCACCGTGTTCAGCAGCGAGCCGGTGATGGTGTCGTTCGCCAGCAGGCGGCCGTAGTTCGTCACCGTCAGCTTCGAGGGCGCGGTCAGCGCCCGCCACCAGCCGCCCGTGTTCAGGTCGGTGGGGGACAGGAACGAGGAGATCAGCAGCCCGAGGGTGGGCAGCAGCCAGAAGAGCGCGGCCAGGACGAGGAAGACGCGGGTGGCGCCGGCCGCGGCGCGGGCCGCGAGCCGGCCGACGGTGCCGGGTGTGCTCATCGGGACCCCTCCTTCCGCAGCCTGCGGATGTTCAGCAGCATCACGGGCACCACCAGAATCAGCAGCAGCACCGCGATGGCACTGCCCAGCCCCTGGTCGGCGTCCGTACCGAACGACGTCCGGTACAGCTGCAGCGCCAGTACGTTCGCGTCGTCCTGGACCGCGCCCGGCGCGATCACGAAGACCAGGTCGAAGATCTTCATGACGTTGATGACGAGGGTCACCAGGACCACCGCCAGCACCGGCGCGAGCAGCGGCACGGTGATCCGCCGGAACACCTGCCACTCACCCGCCCCGTCCACCCGCGCCGCCTCCAGCAGCTCCCGCGGTACGGCCGCCAGCCCGGCCCCGATCAGCACCATCGCGAACCCGGCCCACATCCACACGTACGCCCCGATCACCGCCGGGGTCACCAGCACCGGCCCGAGCCACTCCACCCCCGCGTACGCCTCCCGGAAGTTGGACCCCGGCAGCCGCAGCAGCGCCCCGTCCGCCGTCGCCGGCAGGGCGAAGGTGCCGTCCGCGCGGGCCGTCGTCGAAGCCACCACCCGCCCGTCGCGCACCGCCTCCACGCGCATCCCGGCGAAACCCCGCTCGGTCGGGTCGACCGCGTTCGTCCGGCCGCCCCCGCCCCGGGTGAAGTCCTGCCAGACGGTGCCGGTGACCTTCCCCGGTTCCGCGGGCGCCGCCGCGGCCGTACGGGTCCCCGCCGGCAGGGCCTCCGGCGCCACCCCGACCAGCGGCAGCAGCACCGGAACGCCCGCCCGTACGGGCGCCCGCGTCACGAAGGCGCCCCCGTCGGCGGGGTCCAGCGGGGAGTCCCGGCCCGGCCGGGCCTTGGGGAAGGCCGAGGACTCCGCGAAGGTGTCGTGCACCCCCACCCAGACCGCGTTGGCCACGCCCCGGTGGGGGTCGTGGTCGTAGACGAGCCGGAAGATGATGCCCGCCGCCAGCATCGAGATCGCCATCGGCATGAAGACGAGCAGCTTGAACGCCGTCCCCCAGCGCACCCGTTCGGTGAGCACCGCGAAGACCAGGCCGAGGGCGGTGGCCACCGTCGGCGCCAGCACCACCCACAGGGCGGTGTTGCGCAGCGCCGTGCGGATGGTCGGGTCGCTCAGGATCTCCCGGTAGTTGCCCGCGCCGACGAACACGTCCCCGGAGCGGTCGAAGAGGCTGCGGTAGAGGGAGTACCCGATGGGCTGCACGACGAGCGCGCCCAGCAGCACCAGCGCCGGCAGGAGGAACGCCGCCGCGATCAGCCGCCGCCGCCCGGCCGCGGACCGACCGGGCGGCGTCGGGTCGCCGGACGGCCGGCTGCCGGAGGGCCGGCTGCCTGCCGTCCGTCCGCCTGTCGTCGGTCCGCCTGCCGTTCGTCCGCCTGTCGTCCGTCCGCCTGTCGTCGATCCGGCCGGCGACCGGCCGTCCGGCGCGTTCTCCGTGCCCGCGCCCGTGCCCGCTGCGCGCGCCGCCGCCGTCCCGTCGTCCGGATCCCCGGCCGGCCCCTTGCCGGTCGTGGCCGTCACCGGATCAGTTCCCGTAGGCCTTGGCCGCGTCCGCCTCCAGTTTCGCCTGGGTGCCCGCCACGTCCGACGGGTTCGCCAGGAAGTCCTGGAGCGCCTTCCACTCCCCGGCGCCCGGCGTCCCGCCGAACGCCGCCGGAGCCTGGTCCGACATGTCGAAGCGGAAGTCGTCGCCCGCCGCGACCAGCGCCTTCGCGATGTCCCGCTGGATCGGATTCGGGTACGCCCCCGGGTCCACGGCCTTGTTCGGGGAGACGAAACCGCCCTCGCGGGCCTGGATCTCCGCCGCGTCCGCCGAGGCCAGGAACGTCAGCAGCGCCTGCGCGCCCTTCGACGGCTTCAGCGCCACCGCCACGTCACCGCCCGACACCACCGGCGCCTTCGCGCCCACCGCCGGGAACGGGAACACCTTGGCGCCCTCGCCCACCTTCTCCCCGGTCTGCGCGATGTTCACCGCCACGAAGTCGCCCTCGAAGACCATCGCCGCCGCGGGCCGGTCGCCCCCGGTGAAGGTCTGCGTCACCGACTTCGGGAACTCCGTCGCCAGCGCCCCGCCGGAACCGCCCGCCAGGAAGTCCTTGCGGCCGAACAGCTCCCCGAGCGTGGTCAGCGCCTCCTTGACGCTGTCGTCCGTCCACTTCAGCTCGTGCCGCGCCAGCCGGTCGTACTTCTGCGGACCGGCCTGCGACAGGTAGACGTTCTCGAACCAGTCCGTCAGGGTCCAGCCGTCCGCGCCCGCCACCGAGACCGCCGGGGTGCCGGAGGCGGACAGCGTGTCCGCCGCCGCGATCAGTTCCTTCCAGGTCTTGGGGGGCGCGACGCCCGCCGCCTCGAAGGCCTTCGCGTTGTACCAGACCAGCGACTTGTTGGCCGCCTTGTAGTACACCCCGTACTGGGTGCCGTCGACCGCGCCCAGCTTCTTCCAGCCCGCCGAGTAGTTCGCGTCCAGCTGGGCCGCGGCCTCCGGGCCCACCGGCTGCGCCCACTTGTTCCGGACCGCCGACACCAGCGCCCCGACCTGCGGGAGCAGCGCCACGTCCGGCGGCTGACCGCCCGCGATCTTGGTGCCGAGGAAGGTGACGATGGGATCCTGGGCCGGTACGAAGGTCACCTTCGCGCCCGTGCGCTTCTCGAACTCCTTGAGCACCTTCGTGAAGTTGGCCTGCTCCGGCCCCGTCCAGACCGCGGCGACCTCCAGCTTCTCGCCGGGCAGTTTCGGTAACTCCACCCGCGGCGCCGCCGATCCGCTCGGCCCGCGATCCTGCGGTCCCGGCTGCGGACCGTCCCCGCACGCCGACAGCGCGAGCGCCCCCGCGGCCGCCAGGGCCGCCCACCCGATCGTCGTCCGGCTCGTTCCGTGCTTGCGCATGGCTGTGCCCCCGATGCCCGTGTGTGTCCCGGACCACAAGGTCTACGCCGACCCGCGCGGCCCCGCAATACCGCGTGACGGGGCCGTCGGGGGCCGTCGAGGGGTCGCCGCGGGGGAGGCGGGGGACGTCAGGGGGCGGGCGGGAACAGCACCGGGGTCGCCGACACCAGGTGGGAGGCCCGGTCGAGGGCACTGGCCAGCAGCGCCAGGTCCGTCGGGCCGTTGCCCAGCTCGCGCACCGGGCGGCGGGTCGGCGGATCACCCATCCGGTCCCACTCCACCGGCACCACCGTCGGCCGCAGCGTCGCCGTGCGCGGGATCCGGCCCGTGACCCGGCCCGCCTGGAACGGCACCGCACGCCCGTCCGCGTACCGCAGCACGCCGCGGCCCGGACCCGGCTGGTCCGGGGCCTCCAGCCCGACCCGCAGCGTGGAGCGCCGGGCCAGCTCGGTGTCGGCCGTACGGTCCGGGCGGGCGCTCGTCGCTATCAGGTGCACCCCGAGGCGGGTGCCCTCCCGGGCCACCGCCTCCAGCGCCCGCACCACCGAACCGGCGGCCGGCCGGCCCGTACTGCCCAGCGCGGGCGCGACGAGCGCGTCGAAGTCGTCCACCAGCACCACCAGCCGGGGCAGCGGACTCGGCCCCGCCGCCGGCTCGGTGCGCGGCGCGGAGGCCCGCAGCCGCAGGGTGCCGCTGCGCTGCGGATCGAGGTCACCGCGCAGCTCGCCCGGCGTGGGCTGGCGGGGCGCGACCATCCGGCCCGTCAGCTCCCGGCCCGCGTGCCACTCCGCGAACGCCGTCCCGTCCAGCAGTTCGTGGCGGCGCTTCAGTTCGGCGCCGAGGGCCTGCGCGAACTCCCGCATGCGCAGCGGGTCCGAGGCCACCAGGTGGGCCGACACGTGCGGGAGTTCCGTGCAGGGCGCGAGGCCGTCGCCGCGCTCCCCGCCGGCGCCGTCCAGCAGGACCAGGCCCAGGCGGTCGGGGCGGGCCGCCGCCGACAGGGACGCCGCCAGCGAACGCAGCAGCTCCGTCCGGCCGCTGCCGGCGGGCCCCTCCACCAGCAGGTGCGGACCGTCGTGGACCAGCTCGGCACCGACCGGCCCGCGCCGGCCCGCGCCGAGGACGATCTCCACCCGGCCGCCGACGCCCTGGCCCTGATCGGTGGCGGCCGCCCAGCGGGCCATCAGGGAGGCCGGGGTGGCCCGGGCCAGGCCGAGCTCGTCGAGGAGCCGCGCGGTCGCCGGGAGGCTCGCGGCGGCCGGACGGTACCCGGCGCCCTCCGCGGGCGCCGTGTCCGCGCGCAGCGGCGCCAGGGCCCGGGCGAACCGCTCCGCCCAGGCGGCGGAGACCCCGTCCGCGACCGCCGTCTCCCCGGGTCCGGCCGGCCGGCCGCCCGCGACGGGGAGGCTGCGCACCGCCGTGGCCACGTCGCCGCTCAGCAGGGCGGCCCGGCCGCAGTCGCGGAACGCCGGGGAGCTCGCGCAGGCCGCCTCGTACGTCGCGGCCACGGGGGAGGCGGGCGTCGCCGCCGGGGCCTGCGCGAGGACGAGGACGTGGATGCCCGCCGCCGGCCCGTGCGAGGCCAGCCGGCCCGTCACCTCGCGCAGGTGGCCCGCGCCCGGATCGCCGTCCACGACCACCAGCGTGCGGGGCCCCTCGTAGGCGTGCGCGGCCCGGCGCAGCGCCTCCGCGTCGGCGGAGGCCCAGTTGGTGCCGAGCGCGCTGTCGTCCAGCCTCCGGGTCAGCTCCCCGGTCCGCGCGGTCGCCTGGTCCCGGTCGTACGCGAGCAGCAGCCGGCAGTCCTGGCCGTGCGCCGGGCGTACGTGGGGCAGCCAGCCCAGCCAGCCCCAGTCGCGCCGCCGCTCCTGCACGGGGTACGCGCGGTCCGCCGCCAGCAGCACGATCTCCAGCCGCGCGGGCGCGTGCAGCCCGGCCAGCTGGGCGATCACGGACCGGGCGACGCCGGTCAGCCGGTCCCGCGGCCCCGCGATCCCGAGCGAGCCGCACTCGCGCAGCGAGACCCGGCTGCCCGCGCCGAGCCCCGCCTCCAGGAACCCGGGGTGTCCGGCCCCGCGCGACCACAGCCGCCGGGTCGGCCCGAGCGCGGCCAGCAGCAGTGCCGCCGGGTCGTCGGCGTCCGGTGCCGCGGCCCTGGCCGGCGCGTCCGGTTCCGCCTCCGCCGCCTGCTCGGGCTCCTCCCCGCGCACCCACCTGCGCGCCCAGGCCCCGAGCCCCCGGCGCTTGGCCGCGCCGGGCGTCCCGGGCTGCGCCCCGTCTCCGGGCGTCTGGGGCAGGGG
>NZ_JBFRER010000070.1:0-36822 GCF_052114405.1 Streptomyces sp. M-16
CCGGGGCCGGCGCCCGCCGGGGCGCCCGCCGGGCCGGTGTCCGCCGTCGCGGGCACGGCCGGTCCCGCCGGGCCGGCGGACCCGGTACGGGCCGGCCGGCGGAGCCACAGGCGGCGGGCCGGTTCGGCCACGAGCATCGCCAGCGTCAGGTACAGCAGCACCGCCAGCCACATGTACCCCGGCCACGCCACCACCTGCTGGAGCCAGAAGGGCGCTCCGGCCCGTCCGGCGGTCAGGGCGGCCAGTGCCAGCAGCGGCAGCGCGATGGCGAGGACGGTGCCCGTCCGGCGGGCCGCGCCGCCCGCCCGGGTCGTGTCACGGACCAGCCGCACCCACAGCCACCGGTGCACGAGCGCCAGCAGGGCCAGTACGGCGACGACCGCCACGACCACCACGACGACGGTCATCGTGATTCCCGCCGCAGGGCCCGCACGCCACGCAACCCGATCACACCAACGGCCGTCCCCAGGAGAAAGGACGTCACCGCAAGGAGAAGGTGGACCCAGAAGTACGGCGTAGGGTCGCCGGCCGTGTCGAAGGACAGGCCGCTGCCGTTCTTCCACAAGTTCCGGACGAAGGACACCCAGATGAACCAGCTCCACACTCCGAAGGCGAGCAGGAACCAGGAGGCGGCGCGGCTGAGTTTCATGTCCCCAGTATCGGATTCGTCCCCAGGACGGACGCGCCGGGGTGGGCCGTACCGGCGGTGGTTCAGCACGGATGGCCGGTCCGGGAGGGCGGGCAGCCCATCGGGATGTACGTTCACCTGCGTGTCTGCCAAAAAGACCGCATTGACGGTCCTTTCCGCCGCGGTGCTGGTCCCCGCGATGCTCGTGTCGCCCGCGCACGCCGCGCCGGCGCCGCCGCCGGCGGCGGGCGGAAAGGGCCGGCCCGCCAAGGCCCCGGCGCCGCCCGCGTCGATGTCCACGGTCGGCGGGACCCTGCTCGGCCAGCCGGGCACGCAGGTGAACCTGCTGCCCGGGGCACCCGCCCTGCCCGCGAACCTCACCGGCCGGTCCTGGATCGTGGCCGACGCCGAGACGGGCGAGGTCCTCGCCGCGCACAACGCCCACTGGCGGCTGCCCCCGGCCTCCACCATGAAGATGCTCTTCGCGGACACCGTGCTGCCGAGCCTGCCCAAGGACCAGGTGCACCGGGTCTCCGAACAGGAGATGTCGGGCGTCGGCGCGGGCAGCAGCCTGGTGGGGGTCAAGGAGGACGAGGAGTACACGGTCCACGACCTGTGGCTGGGCGTGTTCCTGCGGTCCGGCAACGACGCCGTGCACGTGCTGTCGGCCATGAACGGCGGGATCGACAAGACCGTCAAGGACATGCAGGCGCACGCCGAGGAGCTCCAGGCACTGGACACCCATGTGATCTCGCCGGACGGCTACGACGCCCCGGAGCAGGTGTCGAGCGCCTACGACCTCACCCTCATCGCCCGCTCCGGACTGCAGAAGCAGGACTTCCGCGAGTACTGCGGGACGGTGAGCGCACGGTTCCCGGGCAAGCAGGAGGCGGGCCGGCCGCGCGACTCCTTCGAGATCCAGAACACCAACCGGCTGATGACGGGCGCCGGCGGCATCACCCCGTACAAGGGCATCGCGGGCGTGAAGAACGGCAACACCACGATGGCCGGCTCCACCTTCACCGGCGCGGCGCAGCGCGGCGACAAGAAGCTGCTGGTCACGGTGATGAACCCGGACGCGGGCGGGGTCAACTCGGTCTACGAGGAGACCGCCGAGCTCTTCGACTGGGGCTTCGCGGCCGCCGGGAAGGTGAAGCCGGTGGGCGAGCTGGTGCCGCCGAAGAGCGCGGACACCACCTCCCTCGGCTCGCCCGCCAAGTCCCACGAGAAGGACGCGTCGGTGAGCGGCGACGACTCCGGCAGCAGTGGCGTCGGCACCGCGGTCGGCATCGCCGGCGGGGTGCTTGCGGTCCTGGCGGGCGGGGCGTTCGTGGTCAACCGGCGCTGGCCGCGCGGCGGGCGCCGGGGCCAGCGGAGCTAGCTCCGCGCGGGCCGCGGGTCTCCCTCGTCGGCCGTGCCGGCCTTGCCGCCCTCGCCGCCCTCGCCGTCGTCGCGGGCGGCCGTCCAGGCGGAGCAGAAGAGGAGCAGCTTCGCCGAGAAGTTGATCCACAGCAGCAGGGCGATCGGCACGCCGAAGGCCCCGTACATGCTCTTGCCGGCGACCCCCCGCATGTACCCGCTGAGCAGCAGTTTCAGCAGCTCGAAGCCCGCGGCGCCGATCAGGGCGGCCTGGATCAGGCGGCCGCGCGCGGGTTCGACGCCGGGCAGCAGGGTGAGCAGGTAGAGGAGCACCAGGAAGGCGGCCACCACGGCGACGAGGAAGGCGCCGGCGCGCAGCAAGGCGCCGCCCGCGCCGTCGCGCGGGACGCCGAGGGTCTGGCCGAACTTGCCGACCGCGCTGGCGCCGAGGATCGACGCGGCGGCCGAGGCGAGGCCCACGCCGCCGAGGCCGAACAGGACGAGGGCGTCCTTGCCCTTGCGCACGATGGGGTTGCCCTGGTCCTCGTCGTCCTTCTCCCAGACGGCGCGCAGGCAGTCCCGCATGGAGCCGACCCACCCGATGCCGGTGAGCAGGAGCAGGGCGCCGGCGACGAGGCCGATGGTGCCCGCGTTGGCGGCGAGTCCGTCGAGGTTGAGCTGGTCGGAGATGCCGGGGACCTGCTCGGCGAGGTTCTTCTGGAGCTTGGCGAGCTGCTCGGGGCTCAGCAGCGCGGCGCCGATGGCGATGCCCACGGTGAACAGCGGGAAGAGCGCGAGGAAGCTGATGAAGGTGATCGCGGCGGCGAGCCGCGCCCAGTGGACGCGTTCGAGGCGCTCGTAGGAGTGCCAGGCGTGGGTCCTCATCGCGGCGGCCATCAGTGGCCCGATCACCGGGAGTTTCTTCAGCCAGTCCATGGGGGCCACCGTAAATGAGCTGCCGGAAATAGCCTGGATTGCCGACTCCTGGGACTACGGTCGTCGATTGTGACTTTTCGCGAAGCGCGCCCGCCGGCCCGCCCGATCCACGCCCTGGTCCTGCGCGGGCTCCGTTTCCGCGCCCTGCTCGCCCTGCGGCCCCTGCGTCAGGAGTGGCGCGCGGCCGTGTCGGCGGCGGGCGACGACTGCGCCGGGACGGGAGCCGGGCCGGTGCCGAAGGGGTACTCGCGCAGCTTGCGCCAGACCCCGTCGGAGCCCTGCTCGTAGAGCGCGAAGCCCTCGCACAGCCAGCCGGCGGCGTAGTCCGCGAGCTCGGCGTACGCCCGGTCCATCGCCTCCTCGGAGATCCCGTGGGCGACCGTGACGTGCGGGTGGTACGGGAACGCCAGCTCCCGGTTGACCGGCCCCCGGGGGTCGCGGACCCGGCCCTGGAGGCGGGTGCACTCCGGGGCGCCCTCGGCGAGCCGGACGTAGACGACCGGCGAGAGGGGACGGAAGGTGCCCGTCCCTTCCAGCCGCATCGGGAAGGACCGGAAGGCCCCGGCGACCTCGGCCAGGTGGGCGCGGATCCCGGGCAGCCGGTCCGCCTCCACCTCGGTGGGCGGTACGAGGGTGACGTGCGTGGGGATGCCGTGCGCGGCGGCGTCCCCGAAGCCGGCGCGCAGCCCCTGGAGCTGGCTGCCGTACGGCTCCGGGACCGCGATCGAAACGCCGAGCGTTACGGTCCCCACGTATGTCTCCTCCGTCTGTGTGCGGGATGCTGCCGCCTCAGTGTGGCGCCAGCACCCCCCCGACCGCCAGGGGCGCCGGTCCGTCAGTGCTTGGCGGGCAGGAAACCGAGGCGGTCGTAGGTCTGCGCCAGGGTCTCGGCGGCGACCGCCCGAGCCTTCTCCGCGCCCTTGGCCAGCAAGGAGTCCAGGGTCTCCGGGTCGTCCAGGTACTCCTGGGTCCGCTGCTTGAACGGTGTGACGAAATCGACCATCACGCCCGCGAGGTCCGTCTTGAGCGCTCCGTAACCCTTGCCCTCGTACGCGGCTTCCAGGGCGGGGATGCTCTCGCCCGTGAGGGTGGAGTAGATCGTGAGCAGGTTGCTGACGCCGGGCTTGTTCTCCGTGTCGAAACGGACCACGGCCTCGGTGTCAGTGACCGCGCTCTTGATCTTCTTCTCGGTGACCTTCGGCTCGTCGAGGAGGTTGATCAGGCCCTTGGGCGAGGACGCCGACTTCGACATCTTGATCGCGGGGTCCTGGAGGTCGTAGATCTTCGCGACCTCCTTGACGATGTGCGCCGCGGGGAGCGTGAAGGTGTCGCCGAAGCGCTGGTTGAAGCGCTCCGCGAGGTCGCGGGTCAGCTCGATGTGCTGGCGCTGGTCCTCACCGACCGGGACGGAGTCCGCCTGGTAAAGGAGGATGTCGGCGACCTGGAGGATCGGGTACGTGAACAGGCCGACGGTGGCGTTGTTGGCACCCGACTTGGCGGACTTGTCCTTGAACTGGGTCATCCGGCTGGCCTCGCCGAAACCGGTGATGCAGTTCATGACCCAGCCGAGCTGGGCGTGCTCCGGCACGTGGCTCTGGATGAAGAGCGTGCAGCGGTCCGGGTCCAGACCGGCCGCCAGGAGCTGCGCCGCGGAGAGGCGGGTGTTCGCCCGCAGGTCCTTGGGATCCTGCGGCATGGTGATCGCGTGCAGGTCGACCACCATGTAGAAGGCGTCGTGCGTCTCCTGCAGGGCGACGTACTGGCGGATGGCTCCGAGGTAGTTCCCGAGGTGGAACGAGCCGGAGGTGGGCTGGATGCCGGAGAGCGCGCGAGGACGATCAGAAGCCATGGCTTCATTCTCTCAGGTGCGGGGGCGCGCTCCGGCCCCGCGCTGGCCGGAACCCTGCCGCCGCCGCGGCGCGGCGCGACCGGTCCCGGACGCGCTCCCCCGGTCCCGCCCGGCCCCTGACCACGTACCGGGCGGTAGCGGGGCGGCCGGATCTCGCCCCGGCCGGGCGACCGATTCCCGGGGGTGGCCGGATACCGCCGCCGGGACGGGTACGGGTCCCGGCGGCGGCGCGGCGGCTACAGCGGGAGTCCGGGCGCCGGGAAGGCGGCCATCAGGTCGCCGACCTCGGAGCGGATCGCGGCGAGGGCCGGCTCGTCGCCCTTGGCGGCCGCGTCCACCGACCGCGAGATCCAGTCGGCGACGACGGGCATGTGCTCCGCGGTCAGGCCGCGGGACGTCAGCGACGGGGTGCCGATCCGGATGCCCGACGGGTCGAACGGCTTGCGCGGGTCGAACGGCACGGTGTTGTAGTTCACGACGATCCCCGCCCGGTCCAGGGCCTTCGCCGCGACCTTGCCCGCCACCGCGCGCGAGGTGAGGTCCATCAGGATCAGGTGGTTGTCGGTGCCGCCCGAGACGAGGTCGAAGCCCCGCTCCAGCAGCGCGGCGGCCAGCGCCTTCGCGTTGGCCACGACCGCGTGGGCGTACGCCGTGAACGGCGGCTGCGCCGCCTCGTGCAGGGCGACCGCGATGCCCGCGGTCGTCTGGTTGTGGGGACCGCCCTGGAGGCCCGGGAAGACCGCCTTGTCGATGGCCTTCGCGTGCTCCTCCCGGCACATCAGCATCGCGCCGCGCGGCCCGCGCAGGGTCTTGTGGGTGGTCGTCGAGACCACGTCCACGTGCCCGACCGGGGACGGGTGGGCGCCGCCCGCGATCAGGCCCGCGATGTGGGCCACGTCCGCGACGAGGACCGAGCCCGCCTCCTCGGCGATCGAGGCGAAGGCCGCGAAGTCGATGGTCCGCGGCAGGGCCGTACCGCCACAGAAGATGATCTTCGGCCGTTCGGCGAGGGCCAGCGCGCGCACCGCGTCGTAGTCGATCCGGCCGTCCTCCGGGCGGACGCCGTACTGGACTCCGCGGAACCAGGAGCCCGTCGCGGAGACCCCCCAGCCGTGGGTGAGGTGTCCGCCCATCGGCAGGGCCATGCCCATCACCGTGTCGCCGGGCTTGGCGAAGGCCAGGTAGACGGCGAGGTTCGCCGGGGACCCGGAGTACGGCTGGACGTTCGCGTGGTCCACCCCGAACAGGCCCTTGRCCCGCTCGACGGCGAGGGCCTCGACCCGGTCGATGTTCTGCTGGCCCTCGTAGTAGCGGCGGCCCGGGTAGCCCTCGCTGTACTTGTTCTGGAGCACCGTGCCGGAGGCCTCCAGCACGGCGGCGGAGACGTAGTTCTCACTGGGGATCAGGCGCAGGGTCTGCGCCTGGAGGCTCTCCTCGGCGGCGATGAAGGACGCCAGCTCGGGGTCGGTGGCGAGCAGTGCGGGGTGACGGTGGTTCGCGCTCATGGCGGCTCCTCCGGGGTCGATGTCGTCTCTCGTCCCCGCGAGGCCCAGGCGAGCGGCCCTGTGTGCGGTCGTGCGCGCACGACTCCCCCGGAGTCGGTTCTCCGTGCGCCAGTCGCCGTGCGTACCGGACACCTTAGCGGGCGCGCCGGAAAGAAGGTTTCTCCGTCCGCGATCCGAGCGACGATAGAAAGGACGCCACCCACGTCACCGGCCAGACGGACGATCGGAGACCCCGTGTCGAGAACTGCTGATGCCATCCGCTCCGCCGACGAACACAGCGCGCACAACTACCACCCCCTGCCCGTCGTCGTCGCCTCGGCGGAGGGCGCGTGGATGACGGACGTGGAGGGCCGCAGGTACCTCGACATGCTCGCCGGGTACTCGGCGCTCAACTTCGGCCACGGCAACCGCCGTCTGATCGACGCGGCCCGCGACCAGCTGGAGCGGGTCACCCTCACGTCCCGCGCCTTCTTCCACGACCGCTTCGCGGACTTCTGCACACAGCTCGCCGAGTTGTGCGGCAAGGAGATGGTGCTGCCCATGAACACGGGCGCGGAGGCCGTGGAGACGGCGGTGAAGACGGCCCGCAAGTGGGGGTACGAGGTCAAGGGCGTACCGGACGGGCACGCCAAGATCGTGGTGGCCGCCGACAACTTCCACGGCCGCACCACCACCATCGTCTCCTTCTCCACGGACCACGAGGCGCGCGACCACTTCGGGCCCTACACGCCCGGCTTCGAGATCGTCCCGTACGGGGACCTCACCGCGCTCTCCCACGCCGTCACCGAGAACACCGTGGCGGTGCTGCTGGAGCCGATCCAGGGCGAGGCCGGGGTGCTGGTGCCGCCCGCCGGGTACCTGGCCGGCGTACGGGAGCTGACGCGCGAGCGGAACGTGCTCTTCATGGCCGACGAGATCCAGTCGGGCCTGGGCCGGACCGGGAAGACCTTCGCCTGCGAGCACGAGGGCGTCGTCCCCGACGTGTACGTCCTCGGCAAGGCGCTGGGCGGCGGGGTGGTCCCCGTCTCCGCCGTGGTCGCCGACCGGGACGTGCTCGGGGTGTTCCGGCCGGGCGAGCACGGGTCCACCTTCGGCGGCAACCCGCTGGCCTGCGCCGTCGCCCTGGAGGTGATCGCGATGCTGCGCACCGGCGAGTACCAGCAGCGGGCCGCCGAACTCGGCGACCACCTGCACCGGGAGCTGAACCTGCTGGTCGGCGGGGGCGCGGTGACCGCCGTCCGCGGCCGCGGACTGTGGGCGGGGGTCGACATCGACCCCTCCCGCGGCACGGGCCGGGAGATCTCAGAGAAGCTGATGGAGCTCGGGGTGCTGGTGAAGGACACCCACGGGTCGACGATCCGCATCGCACCGCCGCTGGTGATCAGCAAGGAGGACCTGGACTGGGGCCTGGACCGGCTGCGCTCGGTCCTGGACTGATCCGCGTCCGCGTGCATCGTCCGCGCTCAGCCTGATCGTGCGGGGAACCCCGGGCCTTCCGGCCCGGGGGGACCGGCCCCTCGGGGCCGGGTCACGTCGACAGGATGACGTGGGGCAGGAAGCGGGCGTACTCGTCCGTGACCGGCCCCGCCGATTCCCTGATCCCGAGGCCCGCCGCCTCCTCCTCGACCACCCAGGCGCCGAGGACGACCCGGTTGCCGTCGAAGTCGGGCAGCGGGGCCAGCGCCTGGAAGACGTACGTCTCCCCCTCGGCCGGGACGAAGGGCCCGCCCTCCCCGCCCGGTCCGTGGAGGGTGACCCCGGCGCCCTCGCGGCCCAGCAGAGGCTTGGCCGCGTAGCCGGCCGCGTCGGCCCCCGCGAGTTCGCGCGGGCCGTCGAGGTAGGCGGGCAGCAGGTTGGGGTGCTCGGGGAAGAGCTCCCACAGGACCGCCAGCAGCGCCTTGTTCGCGAGCAGCATCTTCCACAGGGGCTCGATCCAGGCGGTGGTGCCGGAGCCGCCCCCGTGGTCGTAGGTGTCCAGGACCTGCGGGCCGAAGGTGTCCTCGGCCAGCCACTCCCAGGGGTAGAGCTTGAAGCAGCCGCGGATGAAGCGGAGCTTCTCGTCGACGAACCGGCCCGAGAGGCTGTCCCAGCCGATCTGTTCGACCGACAGGGCGTGGGTCTCCAGGCCGGCCTGTTCGGCGGTCTCCTGGAGGTAGGCCACCGTCATCAGGTCCTCGCCGAGCTCGTCGGTCTCGGAGTGCGCGAAGTGCAGCGGACCGGGCGGCAGCAGCTCCGCCTGGCGGCGCCAGGCCTCGACCAGCCGCTCGTGGAGGGAGTTCCACTGGTCGGCGCCGGGGAAGCGCTCCTCCATCCAGAACCACTGCGGGCTCGCCGCCTCCACCAGGGAGGTGGGGGTGTCGGCGTTGTACTCCAGCAGCTTGGCCGGCCCGTCGCCGTCGTAGCGCAGGTCGAAACGGCCGTAGAGGGAGGGCTGTTCGGCGCGGCGGTGCCAGGACTCGGCGATCAGGCCGGCCAGCTTCGGATCGGTGATGCCGAGGTCCGCGAAGCGGTCGTGCTCGACGATGTGCGCCGCCGCGGCCAGGCACATGGCGTGCAGCTCCTCGACGACCTCCTCCAGCGCCTCGACCTCCGGGAGGGAGAAGGAGTAGTACGCGCTCTCGTCCCAGTAGGGGCGCAAGGAGTCGTCGGGATAGCGGGTGAGGGGGTAGATCAGGCCCTGTGCCTCGACGGTCTTCTGCCAGTCGGGGCGGGGTTCGATGGTGTGCCGTCGCATGGTGCGCTCAGCCGCCGGAAGAGCCGGTGTGGCTGCCGCCGCCGATGCCTCCGCGGGTGACGGCCGACTTGTCGAAGCTGCCGCCGGACACCTTGCCCTTGCTGACCGTGCCGCCGTAGTAGTAGGCGCCGCGGCCCCCGCTGCCGCACTCCTTCATGTTCAGGTGGTCCAGGGACGACCGGGAGGCACAGCGCTTGTCCGGCTCGTCGCTGCTGCCGCACGCCACGAGGGCGGCGGCGAGCAGGCCCATGCCGCCGAGGGCGACCGCGCCGGAGCGCATGCGGCGTCTCGCGACGGTACGGCCCGCGATGCCTGTGGTGCCTGCGGTTCCTGTGGTGTCTGTGGTGTCTGTGCTGGCGGTACTGCCGGTCGGGCTGCTGTCCATGGCCGACAGACTAGATCGGGGCGCGGAGGGATGGAATCCGGCCGTCGTCACACCCTTGTCACGGGTGGGCGCCCAGGTCGGGGCCTAGAGTCGGTTCGTGTTGATCGGGATGCTTTGCGCGCTGGGTGCGGCCGTCTGCTTCGGTACGGCGTCGGTGCTCCAGGCCGTCGCGGCGCGGGCCACGGAGCCGGGCACGGGCTCGGGAGTGGACACCGCACTGTTCCTGCGGGCCGTGCGGCAGTGGCGGTACCTGGCCGGGCTCGGCCTGGACGCGGTCGGCTTCGTGCTCCAGATCATCGCCTTGCGGCACATCCCGATCTACGCGGTGGGCGCGGCGCTCGCCTCCAGTCTGGCCGTCACGGCGGTGGTCTCGGCCCGGCTGCTGCGGGTGCGGCTGTCGGGGCTGGAGTGGGCTGCGGTGGGGGTGGTGTGCGCAGGGCTGCTGATGCTGGGGCTGGCGTCCGGGGAGGAGGGCTCCGAGACCGGGTCGTTCGCGCTGAAGCTGGGGCTGTTGGCGGTGGCGGGGCTGGTGTTGCTGGTGGGCGCGGCGGCGGGCCGGCTGCCGGACCGCTCGCGGGCACTGGTGCTGGGCCTGGCGGCGGGGACGGGCTTCGGGGTGGTGGAGGTGTCCGTCCGGCTCGTCGACTCCCTCTCCTGGCAGGAGCTGCGCAACCCGGCGCTGTACGCCCTGTTGCTGGGCGGCGCGGCGGGCTTCCTGCTCCTCACCTCCGCCCTCCAGCGCGGCTCGGTGACGGCGGCGACCGCCGGCCTGGTCCTGGGCGAGACGATCGGCCCGGCGGTGGTCGGCGTGGCCTGGCTCGGCGACCGCACCCGCGAGGGCTTCACCTGGCTGGCGGCGCTCGGCTTCGCGGTGGCGGTGGCCGGGGCCCTGGCCCTGTCCCGCTTCGGCGAACCGGAGGCCTAGCCGGCCGTTCCCCCCACCGTCCCGGCGGAGCGGCGACGCGGCCCCGGCCGCACCACGCCCGGGGGCGGGGGCGGGGGCAGGGGCGGGGACGGCTGCCGAGGCCCGGGGGCCGGCGGCGGGTGCCGGGGACTTCGGGGGCCGCGCCGCGTCACGGCAGGGAGGCGACCAGGGCCGCGAGGGTCGGGGCGAACGCGCTGTCGGACGGGGTGCCGTAGCCGACGACCAGGGCCTCGCGCGGGGGCATCGCCGACTCGGGGTGGCGGTAGGTGCCCAGGCCCTCCAGCGCCAGGTCCTGCCAGGCGGCGGACCGCAGCAGGGCCCGCTCCGTGCCCGGCGGGAGGTCCAGTACGGCGTGCAGCCCGGCCGCGACCCCGGAGACCGGGACCCGTCCCGCGACCGCCTCGACCAGCGCGTCCCGGCGGCGCCGGTAGCGCAGCCGCATGCCGCGCACGTGGCGGTCGTAGGCCCCGGAGGTGATGAACTCCGCGAGGGTGAGCTGGTCGAGGGCGCTCGAACTCCAGTCGGTCCGGCCCTTGGCCTCCAGCACCTCCTCCAGCAGCTCCGGCGGTACCACCATCCACCCCATCCGCAGCCCCGGCGCCAGGGACTTGCTGGCGGTGCCGAGGTAGACCACCCGGTCCGGGTCCAGGCCCTGGAGGGCTCCGACGGACTGGCGGTCGTAGCGGAACTCCCCGTCGTAGTCGTCCTCCAGGATGAACCCGCCGCTCGTCCGCGCCCAGTCCACCGCCGCCGCCCGCCGCTGCGGGGTGAGGGCGGCACCGGTGGGGAACTGGTGCGCGGGGGTCAGCAGCACCGCGCCGGTGCGGGGGCCGGACCCCGCCAGATCGGGGGTGCGGGCCCCGGCCCCGTCGACCCACAGCGGGCGGGTGCGCAGGCCGGCCCCGGCCAGCAGGTCGCGGTGGATGTCGAGGCTGTACCCCTCCACCGCCACCTCCCGCACCCGGCGCGCCCGCAGCACCGCGCCGAGGAGCCGCAGCCCGTGCGCGAACCCGGAGCACAGCACGATCCGGTCCGGGTCGGCGTACACCCCGCGGGCCCTGGCCAGGTATCCGGCGAGGGCCTCGCGCAGCTCCGGCCGGCCGCGTACGTCGAGCCCGTAGCCGAAGGCGTCGTTGGGGGCGTCGGTGAGGGCCCGGCGGGCAGCCGCCAGCCAGCCGGCCCGCGGGAAGCCGCCGAGGTCGGGGGAACCGGGGATCAGGCTGTACGAGGGCCCCCGGCGCGCGGGGTGGCGGACCCGCGCGGCGCCCGCCGGTCGGCGCGGCCGGGCGCGTTCGGCGACCCGGGTGCCGGAGCCCTGGCGGGCGGTCAGCCAGCCCTCGGCGACGAGCTCCCCGTACGCCTCGGCGACCGTGTTGCGGGCGATCCCGAGGTCGGCGGCGAAGGACCGGGAGGACGGCAGGCGGGTGCCCGGCGCCAGCCGCCCGCTCCGCGCGGCCTCCCGCAGCTCCTCCGTGAGCGCGGCCCGCAGCCCGCGCCCGCCCCGTACGGCGGCCGACAGGTCCAGATGGAGGTCGGCCCCAAGAGTGGCCCAAGATCCGGTCATGGATATGGACCATATCCATGGGCCGCCCGCTCCGTACGGTGGTGCCATGACCAACGAAACGAAGACCACCGAACTGGCCGCCGAGCACACCCCCCGCATGAACCTCGCCAAGCACGCGCCCGCGTTCTACAAGGCCGTCCTCGGCATGGAGATGGCCGCCGTCAAGGGCCTGGACGAGTCCCTGGTGGAGCTGGTCAAGATCCGCGCGTCGCAGATCAACCACTGCGCCTTCTGTCTGGACATGCACACGAAGGACGCGATCGCGCAGGGCGAGACCATCGAGCGGATCGTGCAGCTCTCCGCCTGGGAGGAGTCGCGGCACTTCTACACCGAGAAGGAGCTGGCGGCGATCGAGCTGACCGAGGCCGTCACCGTCCTGACGGACGGCTTCGTCCCCGACGAGGTGTACGCGAAGGCGGCGGCCCACTTCGAGGAGGCCGAGCTGGCCCAGCTGATCGCCGTGATCGCGACGATCAACGTGTGGAACCGCATCAGCGTCACCACGCGCAGCGTCCCGGGCCACTACACGGTGGGCATGTACAAGTAGCCGCGCCGCTCGTGCCCCGGCCGTCCTGCGGCCGGGGCACGCCCGTGACCCGGTCCGTCACTCCGGCCGGAAGGAGTCCAGGGCCGCCGTCAGGTGCGCGCGCACCGTCGGGGAGTCCGTGGCCGGTCCGGCCGCGAGCAGGGCCCACCGCTTGCCGTCGGGGGTGGTGACGATCCGCTCCATGCCCCGGCGGCGGCCGTGGGACTCGGCGCTGTCGTACTCGTAGACCAGTTCGCAGGCGTCGCCCGCGACGGGGTCGAGGGAGACCTGCCGGTAGGCGGGGGTGCCGTCGTCCAGGCGCTGCGAGGACATCCGCAGCAGCTCGCACGAGCCGGTGGCGGAGTCCTCGGTGACCCGGAAGATCTGGAGCAGGGCGCTGCGGTCACCGGGCGGGCGGTAGAAGGATCCGCTGCCGGTCTCGTCATGGCTGGGCTGCCAGCCGGTGGGGACGGCGACCGAGAAGCCGCTCTCGTTGCGCACCACGGTGTACCCCGCTCCGGCGGAGGGCGTGGCGGAGGCCGTGGCGCTCGCGCTCGGGCCCGGCGGGGAGGTACGGGGGCCCGTGGGCTCCGTGGTCCGCCCCTGCGAGGGCGCGCTCGCGGCGGGAGGACCGGGGGCCGCGGCCGGCTCGCCCTTCCCGCCCAGCAGCATCCACGCCGCGACGGCCGACCCGCCCGCGACGGCCGCCACGAGCCCCACCAGCAACGGGGTCCGCCACTGCCCGGCCCCGCCACCGCCGCTGGCACCGCTGCCGCCGCCCGGTGAGTACTGCGGGGGCGGCGGGGCCGGGACCGGGGGGAGCGGAGGGAGCGGCGGCGGGGGCTGCAGGGTCGAGGACGGCTGCGCGGGCCAGAACCCGTACCCGGGCGGCGGCGCGGCCGGCAGGGTCGAGGGCTCGGCGGCGGACGGATCGGCGGCCGACGGGTCGGCGGCCGGTCCCGGCTGCGCGCCCCACTCCCACCGCTGCGACTGCGAGTTCCACCAGGGGGCGCCGGGGGCGCCGTCGGGCGAGGACACCGGTCAGCCTCCCAGCGAGACGAGCAGTTCGCCCAGGGCGGTGGCCGCGCTCACGGACTCCACCAGCGGGGCCCAGCGCACCAGCGCCCCGCGCAGCCGTGCAGCGAGGCCGGGCCGGACCTCACCGGCCTCCTCCAGCTCCCCGGCGGCCTCGTCCAGTTCGGCGTCGAGCGCCGTCCGGTCCTCGCCGCGGGGCAGCCGGACGAGGGCGGCCCGCAGTTCGAGGACGGCCTCCAGGAGCTCCGCGGCGCCGGGCGCCGCCGCTCCCGTACCGCCGTGGTGCACGGTGTTGGTGTGCCCGCTGCCGCCGATGCTGAAGGCGCTGCCGCTGATCCCGCCGATCCGGACCGAGGGCTCTCCACCGTCATTTGCCACCGCTGCTCCCCTTTCCGCCCGCACCGCCGCCGGCGGTGTTGTGGTGTCCGGTGCCGCCGACGCTGAAGGCGCTGCCGTTCACCGACTGGATGAACACGCCGCCCTCGGCGACGTGGACCGCGCGCTGTGCGAATTCCGCCGTGTGCCAGCCCGCTTCGTGCAGAGCGACGGTAACCCCGCTGACCACCCGGTCCTGAATCGTTTTCAGATACCGGTCCAGGTCCATGAGGTGGAAGAGGGAGCCGTCCTCCTCCGCCGCGATCTCCCGCACCGACAGCTGCGGCCCCTCGGGGCGGGCCCCGCCGTGGCCGCCGGTGACGATCCGCCACCAGCTGGCGAGGCCGCGGCCGAGGGTGGCGAGGGCTCCGGTGAAGGAACGGGGGGTGGCGGCGAGCGCCGCGACGGCCTTGCCGAACCAGGTGTTGTGCAGGAGCCGGTGGGCCTCCGCGTCGGCCCGCTGGAACCGGGTGCGTACGGGGAGCAGCACGTGCGGGGCCACTTCCAGCATCAGCATGCGGCCCTGGGTGTGGACCCGGACGAACACGGTCACGACGAGGTTCTCGTCCCAGCCGCCGACCCGGACGCGCAGGAAGTGCCTGCGCCGCTCCCCGCCCTCCTCGATGGCGCCGGAGCGGTGTTCGGCGAACTGCCGCGGGCTCAGCGGAGCCGCGTCCCGGTGCGGCAGGCCGCCGGCCGGGAGGAAGACGCACTCGTCGACGACCAGTTCGCGCAGCCGGTCCAGGACGGCGGCCTCGGCCTGCGGGGAGCCGTGCGGGGACGGTACGCGCAGGGCGTGCAGCAGCGGCACGATGCGCCCGACGATGTGGGCGTTGGTGACGGCCTGCGGGGTGCGGTCGGGGCCGAGGTCATCCCGGGGGCGCAGCTCGACGGACAGCTGCCAGGGCCGGAAGGCGTCCCCGGCCCCGGTGAAGGGGCCGTTGATGTCGTACATGACGAGCGGGGCGTGCTGTTCGGCCCGGATCCGGTCGCGGACGCGGGAGTAGCGCACGCCCGGCGCGGCCTCGGCGGGATCGCCGGCCTGCTCGGCGTAGCGGGCCGGGGACAGCTCGGTGGCGACGATGCGGGCGGCGTGTCCGCGCTGGAGCCCGACGACGGCCACGACGGCGGCGAAGACGACGGGGGCCAGCCACAGCGCGGCGGGCACGCCGTCGTCGTGCGGGTAGCCGCCGGGGCCACCGCCGAAGCCGCTGTCGTAGTGGCCGGCGGAGGTGCCGGGGGTCACGAGGTCGCCGACGCCGGGGAAGAAGAAGCCGGCGAACCCGCCCAGGGGGCCGTACAGGGAGGTCCAGACGCCCGCCAGGACCGCGGCGAACAACCACCAGGCGTAGATCCGGACCAGCACGGACAGGAAGCGCAGCAGGACGTTGGCCCGGGCGCGGAGCCAACGGGCGAGGCTCAGCAGCACGAAGGGGAACAGCAGCAGCGCGAGCAGGCCGCCGGTCAGCAGTGAGCCGACGAACCAGGCGCCGAGGACCCCGGCGGCCCAGGCGAGTTCGATGCGGCGGGCGCGGAGCGCGTGGGCCAGGACCCGGGCCGCGTCGAATCCGTAGGACGGAGCGGCGATGCGCTCCTCGTGCACGAAGAGTTCGTCGATCACCCGGTCGCGGTACGCCGCGTCGAGGTAGGTGCCCGCGCACAGCAGGCGGCCGGCCTCGCTGACGGCGGGATGCACGGGCGGACGGCCGGGCCGTTGGTCCGTCCGGGCGTCACCGCCCGGCTGAGGGGGAATCAGATGGTCGGTCACCGGCCGACCTTATTTTCCGCCTACACGCACCCGACAGGTGAAAACACGCCAAAGCGCCCCGGTCGGGTTTGACCGGGGCGCAAGGACGTTCGTACAGGTCAGACGATCAGATCAAAGGATCGGACCGGCCGTCCTGCCGGGTGGGGCTCAGATGAGGCCGAGCTCGCGGACCGCGTCGCGCTCCTCGACGAGCTCCGCCACGGACGCGTCGATGCGCGCACGGGAGAACTCGTTGATGTCCAGGCCCTGGACGATCTCGTACTTGCCGTCCTTGGTGGTGACGGGGAAGGAGGAGATGATGCCCTCCGGGACGCCGTAGGAGCCGTCCGACGGGATGCCCATCGAGGTCCAGTCGCCCGCGGCGGTGCCGTTGACCCAGGTGTGCACGTGGTCGATGGCGGCGTTGGCGGCCGAGGCGGCCGAGGACGCGCCACGGGCCTCGATGATCGCGGCGCCGCGCTTGGCGACGGTCGGGATGAAGGTGTCGCCGAGCCACACCTCGTCGCCCACGACCTCGGCGGCGTTCTTGCCGGCGATCTCCGCGTGGAAGATGTCGGGGTACTGGGTCGCCGAGTGGTTGCCCCAGATGGTCAGGCGCTTGATGTCGGTGACGTCGGCGCCGGTCTTCTTCGCGAGCTGCGAGATCGCGCGGTTGTGGTCCAGGCGGGTCATCGCGGTGAAGCGCTCGGCCGGGACGTCCGGGGCGGCGGCCTGCGCGATGAGCGCGTTGGTGTTGGCCGGGTTGCCCACGACCAGGACCTTGATGTCGTCCGCGGCGTGCGCGTTGATCGCGGCGCCCTGCGGCTTGAAGATGCCGCCGTTGGCGGAAAGCAGGTCACCGCGCTCCATGCCCTTGGTGCGCGGGCGGGCGCCCACGAGCAGCGCGACGTTGGCGCCGGCGAAGCCCTGGTTCGGGTCGTCGAAGATGTCGATGCCCTTGAGCAGCGGGAAGGCGCAGTCGTCGAGCTCCATGGCGGTGCCCTCGGCGGCCTTCATGCCCTGCGGGATCTCCAGCAGGCGGAGCTTGACCGGCACGTCCGCGCCGAGCAGGTGGCCGGAGGCGATGCGGAAGAGCAGCGCGTAGCCGATCTGGCCGGCGGCGCCGGTCACGGTGACATTCACGGGAGTGCGGGTCATGGCCTTCTCCGTTAGACAGCTGGCGGTGGGGCGTCCCTGCCCCATGTGCTGGGCCCCAAGTTCTGGGAGGACGCCGCTTCCCTGTCCTTACGAATCTTGACGTGAAGAGACATCCGCGGTCAGGCTATCCGACCCGCGGGGCCCCCAACCCCCGGGTCCCTGTGGTCCACGGCACACGGACCCGCCGGATCGAAGGCGGGACCCGGTCCGGGCCCCGCTCACCACCCTCCCCCGGGCACTACTCCACCCGGAAGATCTCCCCCGTCCGGTGCCCCTCGACCGACTTGACGTAGGCGTTCGCCGCGCGGGCGACCGGCACCGCGTCGAATCCGGCGAAGGTCTCCCCGTAGACGCCGAGGGACTCGGTGAACACGGTCGGGCTGACGGCGTTGATCCGCTGACGGCCCGGCAGTTCGATCGCGGCGGCCCGTACGAAGGCCTCGACCGCGCCGTTGGCGAGGGAGGCGACCGAGCCGGTGAGCAGGGGCTCGCGGGCCAGGATGCCGGTGATCAGGGTGTACGAGGCGTGCGCGGGCAGCCGGGGGGCGCCCTGGCGGACCAGCTCGATCTGGCTGACGGCCTTGCCCTCCAGGCCGGCCCGGACGTCGGCGGTGGTGAGCTCGCCCAGCGGGCGCCACGGGACGGAGCCGGCCGCACAGGCCACCGCGTCGACGGGGCCGACCGCCTCGTACATCGCCCGGACGGACTCGGGGTCGGTGATGTCGACGCGGACGTCCGCGCCCTCGCGGGAGGCGGTGACCACCTCGTGGCCGCGCTCGCGCAGGGCCGTGTGCACCGCGCGGCCGAGCGTGCCGCCGGCGCCGATCAGGAGCACCTTCAAGGGATTCATGGCACGAGCATCGCCCGCGCCTCAATGTGAAGTCCAGCTACCTTCACTACAGCAATCATTAAGATGAACTCATGCTTGACGTGAAGCGGATGGTCATCCTGAGGGACCTGGCGGAACACGGGAAAGTGACCGCGGTCGCCGAGCTGCACCGCGTCACCCCCTCCGCCGTCTCCCAGCAGCTGAGGGCCCTGGAGGCCGAGGCCGGGGCCGCCCTCGTCGAACGGGACGGGCGCGGACTGCGCCTCACCCCCGCGGGCGTCGCCCTGGCTGCCGCCTGCGACCCGGTCCTGGCCGCACTGGAACGCGCCGAGGGGGCCGTACGGGCCCTCGACGCCGGACCGGTCGGGGAGCTGCGCGTGGGCTGCGCCCCGAGCGCGCTGGCGACGGTGGCCGCCCCGCTGGTCGCCGCCCTCGCCGCACGCCATCCGGGACTGCGGCCGCGGATCGTGCAGGCCGATCCGGAGGAGGCGCTGCCGCTGCTGCGCGGGCGCCGCCTGGACCTGGCGGTGACCTACGCGTACCCGCTGCTCGGCGCCCCGCCCGCGAGCGGCACCACCGCCGTCCCGCTGTTCGACGACCCGCTCTGCCTGGCGCTGCCCGAGGCCCTCCTCCCGGCCTACGGGCGGGACGGGCTGGCGGCGCTGCGGGACGCCGACTGGGTCTCGGCGCCCGCCCCGAGCAGCTGCCGGGAGATGCTCCTGCACGCCTGCCGCAACGCCGGGTTCACCCCGCGGATCACGCACGAGTGCGGGGACCTGCGGGCCGGGCTGCATCTGGTGGCGACCGGCCGGGCCGCCTCGATCCTGCCGAAACTGCTGTGTGACGCACCGCCGCCCGGCACGGCGGTGGTGGAACTGCCGGGCCGGGGGCGGGTCCTGGAGGCGCTGGTCCGGGCGGGCGCCGAGACCAGGCCGGCCCTCGCGGCCGCGCTGGCCGCGCTGACCGCGCTCCCGGTCACCGGACGGTGACGCGGACCGCGCTCTCCAGGAAGGGGATGTCCAGCAAGGGCTTGGGCTCCATGACCACCGCGAGCAGCGTGATCGCCACGCCGAGCAGCCCGTACGTGATCATGTCCGTGAAGCGGGAACGCACCGCGAGCATGCCCACCGAGGGCAGGAAGCGGCGCATCGCGGCGGCCGCGATCAGGGCGATGCCGATCATCAGGCAGCCGGCCCGCGGATGCCCCGCGGCCGTGGTCAGCAGCCCGGCGGCGGTGGCCGCCAGGACGCTGAGCATCGGCCACTGACGGGCCGGCGTGGACACCGCCCCGGGGACGGCGCGCCCGCTGCCCTCGGGACGTACGGTGCCCTCGGTGACGGAGGGGAACCGCCGCGACCTCGCGGCCCCCGCCCGCGGCGGCTCCGCCTGCCCGTGGTTCCGCTCCGGCTGCGGCTCGCTCTGCGCATCCCGCTCCGGACCGTGCTGCGGCTCTCGCTCCGGCTCGCGCTGCGGCTCTCGCTCCGGCTCCGTCGGCCCCCCCGCCGCGCCGGGCTCGTCGTGCTCAGCCCGCACTGGGGGTCCGCTCCGCCGCCTCGACCACGTTGACCAGGAGCTGCGCGCGGGTCATCGGACCGACCCCGCCCGGGTTCGGGGAGATCCAGCCCGCCACCTCGGCGACGCCCGGGTGCACGTCTCCGACGATCTTGCCGTTCTCGTCGCGGCTGACCCCGACGTCGAGCACGGCCGCGCCCGGCTTCACGTCCTCCGGCTTCACCAGGTGCGCGACCCCCGCCGCCGCGACGACGACGTCCGCCTGGCGCAGCAGCCCGGACAGGTCGCGCGTACCGGTGTGGCACAGGGTGACGGTCGCGTTCTCGGACTTGCGGGTCAGCAGCAGGCCGATGGACCGGCCGACGGTGATGCCGCGTCCGAGGACGACGACGTGGGCACCGTTCAGCTCGACGCCGTGGTGGCGCAGCAGCTCGACGATGCCGTACGGCGTGCAGGGCAGCGGGCCCGGCTCGTTGAGGACCAGCCGGCCCAGCGACATGGGGTGCAGGCCGTCGGCATCCTTGAGCGGGTCCATCAGTTCGAGGACGCGGTTGGTGTCGATGCCCTTGGGGAGGGGCAGTTGGACGATGTAGCCGGTGCAGGCCGGGTCGGCGTTCAGCTCCCGCACGACCTCCTCGATGTCCTCCTGGGAGGCCGTCGCGGGCAGTTCGCGCTGGATGGAGGCGATGCCGACCTCGGCGCAGTCCTTGTGCTTGCCGTTGACGTACCAGCGGCTGCCCGGATCGTCGCCGACCAGCAGGGTGCCGAGGCCGGGGGTGATACCCCGCTCCTTCAGCGCCGCCACTCGGGCGGTCAGTTCGGACTTGATCGCGGCTGCGGTGGCCTTGCCATCGAGAATCTGGGCGGTCATACCGCCATCCTCCCGGATGTGGTGGCCCCGGTTCCAGTCGGCGGATACCGGAATGCGTTCTTCATTGCACTTGCACAACAAGTGGGGCCCTCTGCGACAACCGGCTGGACAAGGCCGGTACGGGCCCACCACGATGACGGTCGGCAAGACGATCGAAAGAGTGCCGCGGGCAGTGCCGGGGGGCGTACCGCAGAAAGCAGATGTCCTCCGTGCGTGCCGTGCGTCCCCGCACTTCACGGAGGAAAGACCCAGATGAGCTTCGGCGACCCGAACAACCCGTACGGGCAGCAGCAGCCGCCGGCCCCACAGGGCCAGCCCGGCTACGGCTACCCGCAGCAGGCCCCGCAGGGCGTGCCGCCGCAGGGCGGCTACGGATACCCGCAGCAGGGCCAGCAGCCGTACGGTGGCATGCCGCCGCAGGCGCCGGGCACGATCCAGGCGAACAACGGCTACATCAACGTCGCCGGTCTGGGCACCGTCCAGCTCCCGACCATGGGCCGCCGGCTCGGCGCGCGCCTGATCGACGGCGTGGCCATCGGCATCCTGTACGCCGTTTTCAGCGCGATCGGTCTCGCGGGCGTCTTCGGCGCCTCGAAGTCCATCGACGACTGCTCCGGCATGGACCCGCTGTCCCCGGCGTACTCCTCCTGCCTCAACGACGCGAACGCGGCCGCCGGCGGCATCGTGATGACCTTCCTCGGCGTCATGCTGCTGTTCTTCGTGGTCACCCTGCTCTACGAATGGCTGATGATCGCCTTCGCGGGCGCCACGCTGGGCAAGATGGCGCTGGGCCTGAAGGTCGTCAAGGAGAACACCGGCCAGAACCCGGGCCTGGGCGGCGGCTTCATCCGCTGGATCATCCCGATCGTCGGCGCCTTCCTCTGCTACATCGGCGCCGTCCTGGTCTACCTGTCCCCGTTCTTCGACAACTCGGGCAAGCTCCAGGGCTGGCACGACCGCGCCGCGGGCACCATCGTCGTCAAGACGAAGTAACCCGCCCGCACACGGCGAAGGCCGCCACCCGCACCAGCGGGTGGCGGCCTTCGCCGTATCCGTGCCTCAGTGGAAGAAGTGGCGGGTGCCGGTGAAGTACATCGTCACCCCGGCCTTCTTCGCGGCCTCGACGACCTGCTCGTCCCGGACCGAACCGCCCGGCTGGACCACGGCCTTGATGCCCGCGGCGGTGAGGATCTCCAGCCCGTCCGGGAAGGGGAAGAAGGCGTCGGACGCGGCGTACGAGCCCTGCGCGCGCTCGGCGCCCGCCCGCTCGACGGCGAGCTTCGCCGAGTCGACGCGGTTGACCTGGCCCATGCCGACGCCGACCGAGGCACCGTCCTTGGCCAGCAGGATCGCGTTGGACTTGACGGCGCGGCAGGCCTTCCACGCGAAGGCCAGCTCGGCCAGCTCCTCGGCGGACAGCGCGTCGCCGGTGGCCAGCGTCCAGTTCGCCGGGTCGTCGCCCTCGGCCTGGAAGAGGTCGCTCTGCTGGAGCAGCGCGCCGCCCGAGACCGGCTTCAGGTCGCCCGGCTGGTGCGGGGTGCCGTCCACCTTCAGGACCCGGATGTTCTTCTTCTTGGCCAGGATCTCGACCGCGCCGTCCTCGTAGGCCGGAGCGGCGATGACCTCGGTGAAGATCTCGGCGACCTGCTCGGCGAGCTCGACGGTCACCGGGCGGTTGACGGCGATGACACCGCCGAAGGCCGACAGCGGGTCGCAGGCGTGCGCCTTGCGGTGCGCGGCGGCGACGTCCTGGTCCACGGCGATGCCGCACGGGTTGGCGTGCTTGATGATCGCGACGCAGGGCTCGTCGTGGTCGTAGGCGGCCCGGCGGGCGGCCTCGGTGTCCACGTAGTTGTTGAAGGACATCTCCTTGCCGTGCAGCTGCTCGGCGTTGGCGATGCCGCCCGGCTGGCCGTCCGTGTAGAGGGCGGCGGCCTGGTGCGGGTTCTCGCCGTAGCGCAGGGTCGACTTGCGCTCCCACGCACCCGCGAGGAACTCGGGCAGCGCCACCTCGGGGGACTCCGGGGCGTAGGTGTTGGTGAACCAGGACGCGACGGCCACGTCGTAGGAGGCGGTGTGCTGGAAGGCCTCGGCCGCGAGCCGCTTGCGGGCGGTCAGGTCGAAACCGCCGCCCTGGGCGGCCGCGAGGACGTCGGCGTAGCGGGCGGGGCTGGTGACGACGGCGACCGACGGGTGGTTCTTGGCGGCGGCGCGGACCATCGACGGGCCGCCGATGTCGATCTGCTCGACGCACTCGTCGGGGGTGGCGCCGGAGGCGACGGTCTCCCGGAAGGGGTAGAGGTTGACGATCACCAGGTCGAAGGGCTCGACGCCCAGCTCGGCGAGCTGGTTGCGGTGGTCCTCCAGCCGCAGGTCGGCGAGGATGCCGGCGTGCACGCGCGGGTGGAGGGTCTTGACCCGGCCGTCGAGGCACTCGGGGAATCCGGTCAGCTCCTCGACCTTGGTGACGGGCACCCCGGCAGCGGCGATCTTCGACGCGGTGGAGCCGGTGGAGACGAGCGAGACGCCCGCCTCGTGCAGGCCGCGGGCCAGCTCTTCCAGTCCCGTCTTGTCGTAGACGCTGACGAGCGCACGCCGGATCGGCCGCTGGGTGGTGGTCGGGTCGTTGCTCTCTACGGAGTCTGCGGCGGTCACTGGATTGTTACCTTTCGTCCCTCAATGCGGTAGCCGTGCCGGGCCAGGCGCCCCACGACGTCGACGAGCAGCTGGCGCTCGACTTCCTTGATGCGCTCATGGAGAGCGGCTTCGTCCTCGCCGTCCCGGATCTCGACGACGCCCTGGGCGATGATCGGACCGGTGTCCACGCCGGAGTCCACGAAGTGGACGGTGCAGCCGGTGACCTTCGCCCCGTAGGCGAGGGCGTCCCGTACGCCGTGCGCGCCGGGGAAGGCCGGGAGGAGGGCGGGGTGGGTGTTGACGAACCGGCCGCCGAAGCGGTCGATGAAGTTCTTGCCGACGATCTTCATGAACCCGGCGGAGACCACGAGGTCCGGCGCGTGCGCGTCCGTCGCCTCGGTCAGGGCCGCGTCCCACTCCTCGCGGCTGCCGTAGTCCTTGACCGGGCACACGAAAGTGGGGATCCCGGCCTTCTCGGCCCGTTCGAGGCCGGCGATGTTCGTGCGGTCGGCCCCCACCGCGACGACCTCGGCGCCGAATCCCTCGGCTCCGCGGGGGTGCGCGTCGATGGCGTCGAGCAGGGCCTGGAGGTTGGTGCCGGAGCCGGAGACCAGCACGACCAGCCGGGAGGCGGGCATGGGAGGCCCTTTCTTACGGGATTGCCGTCGTTCGTCTTGTGTGGTCATACGAAACTTCGGGGTACCGATATACGGGGAACCATACGAAGCCACCGACCGCCTGCAACGATACCGGCACACGGGACCGCCCCCGAGGGACGGGGGGACGGGCGAGCGGTAGCGTCTGGCGTACACCGCACGCCGGGCGCGCGCCCGGCCCACGACACAGGGGAAGTAACGCACTCGATGCCGGACCGCCGTCAGCCCGACCCCTCGACCGACGACAACCCCTTCGCGGCGCCCCCGGAGGGCCGGCCCGACCAGCCGTGGCAGCCCCGGGAACCGCAGCGGCCCCATGACGGCGGCGGCTCCGGCGGGGGCCCGGCCGAGCCCGGCGGCCCCGGGGGCCCGGCCCGTTGGGACCCCATGGACCCGCTCCAGCGGCGCGCGCGGTACGCCCTGCTGGCGGGCATGTGGGGCTTCTTCTTCGGGATCTTCGGGATCCCCTCGGTGGGGCTGCTGCTGGGCGCGCTCGCGATGTACTGGGGCATCAGCGCCCTGCGCGGCCGCCCGGCGACCAAGGCCGACCCCACGACGGGCGCCCCGGCCCGGCCGGCAGGTCTGGACTCCCTGGGCCCGGCGGCCCGGCCGCAGCGCGCGGCGGCGGTCGGCGGCCTGGTGACGGCGTCCATGGCCCTGCTGCTGGCGGCGAGCTCGTACGCGCTGCAGCTGGCGTACAAGGACTTCTTCGTCTGCCGCGACGACGCCCTGACCCGCACGGCGGAACTGCAGTGCAACGACCTGCTCCCGGACAACGTCCTGGGCGACATCCTGAAGGTCCAACGCTGACCGACCCCGGCCCCGCCGGCCCCGGGGCGGATCAGCCCCCGCCGGCGCCCGAGGCCCGGAGTCCGGACCACGGCCCCAGTGCCACACCCGCACCACCCAGCCCGCCGAATCAAGCCCCGTCGGCGATTGAGGCCCTCGGTCCGGGACGGAGCCCCCAAAGCCCCCGGCCCCGCCCACGCCTGAGCCCCCGTCCGGGGCGCGGGCCCAGTGCCGCACCCGCACCACCCAAGCCCGCCGAATCAAGCCCCGCCGGCGATCGAGGCGCGGGGTCCGGGGCGGAGCCCCGGGAGCCCGCCCACGCCTGAGCCCCCGTCCGGGGCGCGGGCCCAGTGCCGCACCCGCACCACCCAAGCCCGCCACATCAAGCCCCGCCGGCGATCGAGGCGCGGGGTCCGGGGCGGAGCCCCGGGAGCGCCCCGCCCCGCCGACGCCCGGGACCGCACGCGCGGCCGGTCATGACGGAGGCCGCCGCCGGGCCAGCACCCGTACCCCCGACACCGGCGGCAGCAAGGGGTCCGCGGGTACCACCACCAGCGGTACCCCGGACGCATCCGGAGCCACCACGACCGGCAGGGCCACCGGCTCCGGCGGAGCCACCGGAGCCACCACGCCCGGCGGAGCCACCAGCTCCGGCGGAGCCACCGGAGCCACCACGACCGGCAGGGCCACCGGCTCCGGCGGAGCCACCGGAGCCACCACGACCGGCGGAGCCACCGGCTCCGGCGGAGCAACCGCCCCCGTCACGACCGGCGGAGCCACCGGTCGGGCCGCCTCCCGCAACGCCGCCCACCTCAGCTCCCGCATCCCGGAGTCGTGCCACGCATCCTCCCCGCCCCCGCCGGAGGCACCCCGCAGCGGCCGGGTCCGCCACACGTGGACCCCCACCGCCAGCGGCACCGCCAGCAGCAGCGTCCACCCCGCGGCCGCGCCGCCCACCGCCCACCACACGGGCCCGAAGCCGGCCAGTGCCCGCGACCCGAGCGGCCCGGCCGAAGCCGCCGCCAGGCCCGCCATCGCCAGCCCGCACACCACCGCGCCCAGCGCCGCCGTCAGCGCGGCCTCCCCGGAGGAGACGTCCCGCGCCCGGCGCACCGCGAACCACCCCACGACCAGCCCTGCCGCCACCGGCACCCCGGCCGCCGCCCAGGTGACGGGCGTTCCCGGCCCCTCCGGCGGCAGCGCCGCGAGCAGCGGGAACCTCGGCAGGGCCGGCGCGCCCGCGAAGCCGAGCGGGGTGGCCGTCACCCCGGCCCCCACCGCGAACCCGGGCCCCAGCCCGTACGCCGCGCCCCACACCATGGCGTTGGGGATCAGGGCCAGCGCGAGCAGCAGCACCGCGAACCGCCCGGACCACACCCCGGTCAGCGTCAGGAAGGAGGACTGCACCTCCGACCCGTGCCACGCCAGCGACGCGCCGACGAGCAGGACGCCGCCACCCAGCAGAACGAGGGCCCCGGCCGCGCCCGATCGCAGCGCCAGCGCGTAACGGGGGCGCGCGACAGCCTTCCGTACGCCCCCTGGAATCCAGCCCGGCAGCGGCCCGAGCGGCCTCCCCTTCGCCGACCACACCCCGGCCGCGGCGGCGAGCGCCGCCAGCAGCGGGACGTGCCAGGCCGCGCTGAGCGGGTCGGCGGGCATCGGCCCCCCGGCGGCGTACACGGTGGCCAGCGCCCCGACGCCCAGGTAGCCGCAGGTGACGGCGGAGATGACGACACCGGCCGGCAACACCTCGTCGGCCTCGTCCCCCTCACCGCCCCCGCCGTCCCCGCCGTCCCCGCCGTCCCCGGAGGCGCTGCCGAGCCGGGCCGCCCGCCGCATCAACAGCACCGGCAGCGCCACCAGCATCAGCGGTGTCAGGCCCACGGGCGCGGGCACCCCGGAGAGGGTCTCGTAGCGGACGAGTTCCGTCCCGTGCGCCATCAGCCACAGCCCCGCGGCGAGGTGCAGGGCGCCGCCCGGACCGCTGTCCGGGTAGGGGGAGCTGATCCACAGGACGATCACGAGCACGGCCAGGAAGCCGAGCCCCAGTCCGGCGGCCACGGCGCCGCCCAGCACGCAGGCCGCGGCGGCCGGCGAACGCCGCCGCGCACCTGCCCTCGGGACCGTCGGCAACGGGGTCCCGTGTTCGGTCACTTGGGTCACCCCGCCATGGTGCCAACGACACGCGCTATGGGCGGGTAACAGGCGAATGCCCGTGGTGTCGCCCAATATACGTTTATGTACTTTTTCGCGCAGGACTGTCGGGTCGCGGGGAGTGTGGCATGACACAAGGCGTCGAGACGACCTCCGACGCGGAGCTGGGCCTGCCGTCCCCCAAGGAACGCCGCAGGCTGCGCGAAGCGGGCCGGCTGACCCACGGGGAGGTCGCGGCGACGGTGGGCGTCACCGCCACGACCGTCCGCTCCTGGGAGACGGGCCGCACCGAACCGCGCGGACGCAAGCGCGAGGTGTACGCCGCGCTGCTGACCCGCCTCGCGGAGGGGGAGGCCGACACCGGCCCGGAGGCGGAGGCGGAGGCGGACGCGCCCGGCGTACGGGCCGCCACCACCACCGCCACCGCCCCGCCCGAACAGCCCGGCCCTCCCGAACCGCCCGCCCCGGAAGCCGTGGACGCTCCCGCCGGGCCCTCCGTCGGCGCAGCTCCCCGGGCCGCCGCCGGGGGCGTACGGGCCTTCGCGGCGGGCGGGGTCCCGACGCGCGCGGGCGGGCCCGGTACGCGCCCCCGCCCGGCCGGCAAGGGCGCCGCCCGGCCACCCGTCTCCCTGACCCGCCACGAGACGAAACACCCCGTCAGAACCGGGGCCGGCGGGGGCGGTCCCTCCCCCGCACCCGCCGGCCCGGCGGATCCGCTCCCCGCCGCGCCCCCGCACACGGACCCCGCCCGGCCCGACCCGCAGGCCGGCGCCCCACAGCCCGGCGCTCCCGCACGCCCCGACCCCGCACAGCCCGACCCGCGGGCCGCCGACCCCGCCCGGCCCGACCCGGCGCCGCCCGGGGAGTCCGCACAGCCGCCCCTGACGGAACCCGCGCGGGCCTTCGACGCCCTCTACCTCTGCGCCGCCCCCGCGCTCGTCCGCCAGGCCTACCTGCTCACCGGCCGCCGCGCCCTCGCCCGGCAGTCCGTCGAGCACGCCTTCCGCCAGGCCTGGGGACGCTGGCCCGAGGTGGCCACCGACCCGGATCCCGTCGGCTGGGTCCGGGCCGTGGCGTACGAGTACGCCCTCTCGCCCTGGCACCGGTTCCGCCGCGCGTACCGCGCCCACGACCCCGCCCCGGTCGAACCCGTCGACCGGATGCTGCTGGACGCCCTGCTCGACCTGCCGCCCGTACACCGCAGGACCGTGCTGCTCTACGACGGCATCGGCCTCGACCTGCCCGACACCGCCGCCGAGACCGAGGCCAGCACCCCGGCCGCCGGGAACCGGCTGCTGCGCGCCCACGCCACCCTGGCCGAGCGGGTTCCCGGGCTGGCCGACGTACCGCCGGAGAAGCAGTCCGCCGCGCTGCGCGAGCTGCTCGGCGGGCTCCGGCCCGCCGTCCCGCTGGAACCCCGCAGCACCCCGGCCACCGTCCGCTCCCTCACCGAGCGCACGGCCCGGCGGTGGTCGCGGGCGGCGATCTGCCTCACCGCGGCGATCGCCGTGGCGACCGGGTACACCGCCGTCACCGCGCCGGACCGGTACGAGCCCCCGGTCGCACCGGGCAGCAGCGTCTCCGGGGTTCCTCCGCACAGCGGCCCGCAGCGGCTCACCGACCAGAGCCGGGAGCTCCGGGAACGGCTGCGGGGCGACCCGGCGTCCGGCCMCGCCCGTACACGTGCGGAAGACGAGAACGACTACTTGGCGTTCAGGATCTCGCGCGCCAGCTTGGCGGTCTCGGTCGGCGTCTTGCCGACCTTGACGCCGGCGGCCTCAAGGGCCTCCTTCTTGGCCTGTGYGGTGCCGGAAGAGCCGGAGACGATGGCGCCGGCGTGGCCCATGGTCTTGCCCTCGGGGGCGGTGAAGCCCGCGACGTAACCGACGACCGGCTTGGTGACGTTCTTCGCGATGAAGTCCGCCGCACGCTCCTCGGCGTCGCCGCCGATCTCGCCGATCATGACGATGAGCTCGGTGTCCGGGTCGGCCTCGAAGGCCTCCAGGGCGTCGATGTGCGTGGTGCCGATGACCGGGTCGCCACCGATGCCGACGGCGGAGGTGAAGCCGATGTCACGGAGCTCGTACATCATCTGGTAGGTCAGCGTGCCGGACTTGGACACGAGACCGATCTTGCCGGGCTTGGTGATGTCGCCCGGGATGATGCCGGCGTTGGACTGGCCGGGGGTGATCAGACCCGGGCAGTTCGGGCCGATGATCCGGGTCTTGTTGCCCTTGGCGGTCGCGTACGCCCAGAAGGCGGCGGAGTCGTGCACCGCGATGCCCTCGGTGATGACGACGGCCAGCGGGATCTCGGCGTCGATGGCCTCGACGACGGCGGCCTTGGCGAAGGCCGGCGGGACGAAGAGGACGGAGACGTTGGCGCCCGTCTTCTCCATCGCCTCGGCGACGGAACCGAAGACCGGGACCTCGGTGCCGTCGAAGTCGACGGTGGTGCCGGCCTTGCGCGGGTTCACGCCGCCGACGATGTTGGTGCCGTCAGCCAGCATCAGCTTGGTGTGCTTCATGCCCGTGGCACCGGTCATGCCCTGGACGATGACCTTGCTGTCCTTGTTGAGGAAGATAGCCATGTGAGTCTGTGACCTCTGCCCTTACTTCGCAGCCGCGAGCTCGGCGGCCTTGTCGGCCGCGCCGTCCATGGTGTCCACGCGCTGCACCAGCGGGTGGTTGGCGTCCGAGAGGATCTTGCGACCCAGCTCGGCGTTGTTGCCGTCGAGGCGGACGACCAGCGGCTTGGTGACCGCCTCGCCCTTGTCCGCGAGCAGCTGCAGGGCCTGGACGATGCCGTTGGCGACCTCGTCACACGCGGTGATGCCACCGAAGACGTTGACGAACACGGACTTGACGTCCGGGTCGCCGAGGATGATCTCAAGACCGTTGGCCATGACGGCGGCGGAGGCGCCGCCACCGATGTCCAGGAAGTTGGCGGGCTTGACGCCACCGTGGTTCTCGCCGGCGTACGCGACGACGTCGAGGGTGCTCATGACGAGACCCGCGCCGTTGCCGATGATGCCGACCTCACCGTCGAGCTTGACGTAGTTGAGGTTCTTCGCCTTGGCGGCGGCCTCCAGCGGGTTCGCGGCAGCGTGGTCCACGAACTCCTCGTGACCCGGCTGGCGGAACTCGGCGTTCTCGTCGAGCGAGACCTTGCCGTCGAGCGCGATGACGTCGCCGTTGGCGACCTTCGCGAGCGGGTTGACCTCGACGAGGAGCGCGTCCTCGGCGATGAAGGTCGCCCACAGGGTCACGAGGACCTCGGCGACCTTCTCGGCGACCTCGGCCGGGAACTTCGCCAGCGCGACGATCTCGCGGGCCTTCTCGATGGTCACGCCCTCGTTGGCGTTCACCGGGACCTTGGCGAGCTTCTCCGGGGTCTCCTCGGCGACCTGCTCGATGTCCATGCCGCCCGCGACCGAGGCCATGGCCAGGAAGGTGCGGTTGGTGCGGTCGAGGAGGTACGAGACGTAGTACTCCTCCAGGATCTCCGGAGCGGTCTCGGCGATCATCACCTTGTGGACCGTGTGGCCCTTGATGTCCATGCCGAGGATGTCCGTCGCGCGGGCGACGGCCTCGTCCGGGGTGGCGGCGAGCTTGACGCCGCCGGCCTTGCCGCGGCCGCCGACCTTCACCTGGGCCTTGACGACCGACTTGCCGCCCAGCTTCTCGGTGGCCTCGCGAGCCGCCTCAGGCGTGTCGATGACTTCACCGGCCAGCACCGGTACACCGTGCTTGGCGAAGAGGTCCCTCGCCTGGTACTCGAACAGGTCCACGCGCGTCCGTCCCTTGTCTTCAAAGATTCGCAGTGATTCGCGGTTGTCTGCTATCTGCGTGGGCGTGCCGCGAAGGGCAACGTGACGGCGCTGTCACAGGGGAGGCGCACACGGTGACCGTGGACGCGGCATGTCCGTCTCGCAGGTTATCCCCGTGGGCCGTAGGTCCCTAAATCGCAGATCACACCTGCGCGGTGATACCTGTCACAGATCGCCTCACGGTTGAACTGCAACTTCGTGTGATCTGCCGATTTGCGTCAGCGTCCTCACGTGCTGGGCAGGGGCCGCTTCTCCAGTGCCGCCGCCATCACGTCCGGGAACAGGTCGGGGGTGCAGGCGAAGGCGGGCGCGCCGAGTGCGGCGAGCGCCGCCGCGTGTTCGCGATCGTAGGCGGGAGCGCCCTCGTCGGACAGTGCGAGGAGGGTCACGAATTCCACCCCGTCGGCCTTCATCGCCGCGACCCGTTTGATCATCTCGTCGCGTATGCCGCCCTCGTAGAGATCGCTGATCAGGACCACGACCGTGTCGGCGGGACGGGTGATCCGGGACCGGCAGTAGGCGAGGGCGCGGTTGATGTCGGTGCCGCCGCCGAGCTGGGTGCCGAAGAGGACGTCGACCGGGTCGTCGAGCCGGTCGGTCAGGTCGACGACGGCCGTGTCGAAGACGACCAGGCGGGTCGCGATCGAGCGCATGGACGCCAGGACCGCTCCGAAGACGGAGGCGTAGACGACGGAGGCCGCCATCGAACCCGACTGGTCGACGCAGAGGACGACCTCCTTGCGGACCGCCCGCGCGGACCGGCCGTGGCCGACGAGGCGCTCCGGCACGACCGTCCGGTGCTCGGGCAGGTAGTTCTTCAGGTTCGCCCGGATGGTCCGGTCCCAGTCGATGTCGCGGTGGCGGGGGCGGGCGGTCCGCGCCGACCGGTCGAGCGCGCCCGTCACCGTGGCCCTCGTGCGGGAGGCCAGACGCCGCTCCAGTTCCTCCACCACCTTGCGGACCACGGCCCGCGCGGTCTCCCTGGTGGTGTCCGGCATCGCCTTGTTCAGCGACAGCAGGGTGCCGACCAGGTGGACGTCCGGCTCGACGGCCTCCAGCATCTCCGGTTCCAGCAGCAGCGTGGACAGGCCGAGCCGGTCGATGGCGTCCCGCTGCATGACCTGGACCACCGTGGTGGGGAAGTACGTACGGATGTCCCCGAGCCAGCGCGCCACCTGCGGCGCGGAGCCCCCGAGCCCGGCGGACCGCTCCCCCGCGGGCCGCCCGCCGCCGGCGCCGCTGCCCCCGTACAGCGCTTCGAGGGCGGCGTCCATCGCGGCGTCCCGCCCGGCCGGCGCGTACCCCGTGCCGTCGGCCTCGCCGCCGCCGAGCACCATCCGCCAGCGCCGCAGCCGCTCGTCCCCCGCGACGGCGTCCGTCGCCGTCGCCTCCCCGGCCGTCGTCGGCCGGTCCCGCTCCGTCATCCGTCCTGCCCCCTCCGCTCGTTCCCTACGTTCCCTTCGTTCCCGCACGGCCCCGGCGCCCCTGCGTCCCGCCGCCTCACCCCGCCGCGGCCAGCAGCAGGCGGGCCAGGGCCTCCGCCGCGGCCGCGCGGGCCGGGTCGAGGTCCGGGGCGAAGCCCTCGGGGGCGGCGCGGGCAGCCGAGCGTCCCCGCCCGGCGTCGGGGCCCCGGCGCACCAGCTCGCCCAGGCTGCGCTTCACCCCGGTCTCGTACGCCCCGAACGTCCGCCGCAGCAGCGGCAGCACGTCGACGAAGGCTCCCGGCGGCACCGACACCAGCCAGGTGTCGATCAGACCCAGCAGCCGCTCGTCGTGCACCAGCAGGGTGCCGCCGCCCGCGTTCCCCCCGGCGAAGCCCTCGATCCAGCCCGCCGCGTCGGCCGGGGCCGCCGCCGGGGACAGCGCGAGCCCCATCAGCCGCGCCGTCTCCCCGGCGGGGRGCCGGCCGCCGTCCAGCAGCAGCCGGGCGGCCCGGCCGCGGATCACCCCGGGCACGGCGTCCCGCCCGGCCAGCGTCCGCAGTACCCCCGACCAGCGCTCGCGCAGCCCCGGGTCGGCGTCCGCCAGCAGGGCGACCGCTCCGTGCACCCCGTCCACGTGCCCGCGCAGCGCCGCCGCCCCGTCGGCGGCCGGCCCGGCCGCGCAGGCCGCGGGCAGTGCCACGCAGATCCGCTCCGCCAGCCCCGCCGCGACCGTGCCCAGGGCCGACGCGTCGGTTCCCCGCACGTCCCCGTAGCGCAGCGAACGGGCCAGCGCGGGGAGCGCCCCGGCGAGCCGGGCCACGTCCGTGTCGAGCGCCGCCCGGTCGGCGAGGGCCCGCAGTACGGCGGGCAGCGCCTCGGACAGCCCGGCCAGCAGGCACCGCTCGGCCAGCGCCGTGATCTCGGCCAGCTCCCCGGCGCTCCGGGCTTCGGCCTCCGCCTTGGCGGTGGCGGCCCCCGGGACGGTGGTGCCCCAGATCCCGGCCTCGGCCGTCCGTACCGACAGCTCGGGCTCCCAGCACAGCCGCCAGGTCTCGCGGAAGGTGCCCGTACCGCTGCGGGAGGCGGTGGGCACGCCCCAGTCGACGCCGAGCAGCCGCAGCCGGTGCAGCAGCAGGGACTTGGCCGCGTCGGTGTCCTTGCGCAGGTCGAGCTCCAGGTCGCGGCTCTGCGCCTCGGCCTTGAGGCGCAGGCTGCGCATGCGGCGGGTGAGGTCCCGCTGGAGCGGAACGGCGGGCGCGGTCTCGGGTACCTCGCCGAGCACGTCGCCGACGACGAGCCGGTCCTCGATCAGCGCGAGCGGCACGTCGGAGCCGTCGCACATGACCGCCCGGACGGCCTCCAGCGTCTCGGTGAGACCGGGCAGCGGACGGCCCCGCAGGGCGGCCAGGGTCCCGGCGAGGCGGACCGTCTCGATGACGTGCGCCGGGGAGACCTGCCGGTCCTCCTCGCGCAGCAGGCCCGCGACCTTGGTCAGCCACCGCTCGACGGGCCGGTCCCGGGCCGCGAAGAGGTGGGCGTACCAGCCGGGCGAGGTGATGCCCGCGCCGTATCCGCCGGCCCTGGCGAGCCTGCGGTGGGTCCACGGCACCCAGGTGGTCTCCACCTTGGTCCTGGGGAGTCCGGTGAGCAGGGCCCGGTCGGCGGCGGCCGTGGTCGCGGCGCGCAGCGCCGGTACGTGCCAGGCCCCGCACACCACGGCGTAGTCCGCGCCGAACTCCCGGCGGGCGGCCCGCATCCGCTGGCGCATGTACGCCTCGCGGACCAGGTCGTGGGGGCGGCCGCCGTCCCCGTGGGTCTCGCGCAGGGCGCCCATCGCCTCGGCGAGCGCTGCGAAGGGGGCCAGCGGATCCCGTGCGGCGCCGGCGTCCCGGTGTTCGACCACGTCCTCCCACCAGCGCTCCGGATCGTCGTACCCGGCGGCCCCGGCGAGCGCCGCGAGCGGGTCCACCGGTACGGAGCCGGCTTCGCCGTCGTCCTCGTCCCGCCCGGGGGCGGCGGCCAGCGTGTGCGCGGCCGGCAGGTCGATGAAGCGCACCGGCACGTCCCGGGCCTGGGCCCAGCGCAGGGCGACCCACTCCGGGGAGAAGGAGGCGAGCGGCCAGAACGCGGCCCGGCCCGGATCGTCCGCCGCGTGGGCGAGCAGGGCGACGGGCGGGCGCATGCCCGGTTCGGCGGCCAGAGCCAGCAGGGCGTCCCCTTCGGGCGGCCCCTCGATCAGCACGGCCCGCGGTTGCGCCGCGTCGAGCGCGGCCCGTACCGACCGGGCGGATCCCGGGCCGTGGTGGCGCACCCCGAGCAGCAGTGGTGCCGCGGCCCCCGGGCTCATGCCGTCACCTCCCGGCAGGCGCGGTAGAAGTCCTTCCAGCCGTCCCGCTCGCGGACGACCGCCTCCAGGTACTCCTGCCAGACGAGCCGGTCGGCGGCCGGGTCGCGCACGACGGCGCCGAGAATGCCGGCGGCCACGTCGGAGGGGCGCAGGACGCCGTCGCCGAAGTGGGCGGCCAGCGCCAGCCCGCCGGTGACCACGGAGATGGCCTCGGCGGTGGAGAGGGTGCCGCTGGGCGACTTCACCTTGGTGCGGCCGTCGCCGGTGACGCCCTCGCGCAGCTCCCGGAAGACGGTGACGACCCGGCGGATCTCCTCCAGTCCCTCGGGGGCGGCCGGCAGGTCCAGGGAGCGGCCCAGCTGGTCGACGCGGCGGGCGACGATGTCGACCTCGGCGTCGGCGGTGGCTGGCAGCGGCAGCACCACGGTGTTGAAGCGGCGGCGCAGCGCGCTGGAGAGCTCGTTGACCCCGCGGTCGCGGTCGTTGGCGGTGGCGATGAGGTTGAACCCGCGTACGGCCTGCACCTCCTGACCGAGCTCCGGTATCGGGAGCGTCTTCTCGGACAGGACGGTGATGAGGGTGTCCTGGACGTCGGCGGGGATGCGGGTGAGCTCCTCGACGCGGGCGGTCGAGCCCTCGGCCATGGCCCGCATGACGGGGCTGGGGACGAGTGCCTCGCGGCTGGGGCCGTGGGCGAGGAGGCGGGCGTAGTTCCAGCCGTAGCGGATGGCTTCCTCGGGGGTGCCGGCGGTGCCCTGGACCAGGAGGGTGGAATCGCCGCTGACGGCTGCCGCGAGGTGCTCGGAGACCCAGGTCTTGGCGGTGCCGGGGACCCCGAGGAGGAGCAGGGCGCGGTCGGTGGCGAGGGTGCTGACGGCGACCTCGACGATCCTGCGCGGGCCGACGTACTTGGGCGTGATGACGGTGGCGTCGGCGAGCGTGCCTCCGAGCAGGTAGGTGGCGACGGCCCACGGGGAGAGTTTCCAGCGGGCCGGACGGGGCCGGTCGTCGGCCGCTTCCAGGGCTTTCAGTTCGTGCGCGAAGGCGTCTTCGGCGTGCGGTCGCAGCGCTTCGCCGGCGGTGTCGGTCCCGGGCATGGTCATGGTCCCCCTCCAATGCTCGACAGCCGTTCCCGACTGCTGTGTCCAACCGTGCACCACGCCACTGACAACACCCTCTGATCTCAGCGTTGTTGCAGGTCAGAGCGATTGTCAGTGGGGGTCTCTACGGTGGTTCACATGACTGGGCAGCAGGTCCGCTGGACGGCGGAACAGGTACTGGCTCTGGCACCTGACGATGCGTCACGCAAGGCGGGAGGGAAGCTTGGAGGGGAGGGTTCGTGGTCGCAGACCGGAGGTTCCGCTTCCGGTGCCGTGTGGGGGTTGTGCAAGGGCAGCGGCAGCACGCCGTACCGGACGGTCGTGGACCTCACCGGACCGGCCTACAACTGCTCCTGCCCGAGCCGGAAGTTCCCGTGCAAGCACGCGCTGGGACTGCTGCTGCTCTGGGCGGGCCCGGGGGTGGGGGATCCCGTCGCGGCTCCGGACTGGGCCGGGGAATGGCTGGCGGGGCGGACGGACCGGGCGGAGCGCCGGACGGCCGGCCCGGTGGACGCCGAGGCGGCCCGCAAGCGGGCCGAGCGCCGGGCCGGGCGCGTCGGGACGGGGGTCGCCGAGCTGGAGCGGCGGCTCTCGGACGTGCTGAGCGAGGGGCTCGCCGGACAGGAGCGGACGGGCTACGCCGGCTGGGAGGAGACCGCGGCCCGGATGGTCGACGCCCAGGCACCGGGACTCGCCTCCCGCGTAAGGGAGTTGGGAGCAATACCCGGTTGCGGCGCCGGCTGGCCCGCCCGGATGCTTGAGGAGTTCGCGCTGCTGCACCTGTTGGACCGGGCCTGGCTGGGGGTGTCCGGGCTGCCGGGGCCGCTGGCCGCGACCGTCCGCAGCCGGGTGGGGCTGCCGCAGTCGGCGGAGGGGGAGGCCGTCGGGGACCAATGGCTCGTACTGGCCCAGTACGACTCGGTGTCCGCGGACGGCCGGCTCACCACCCGCCGGACGTGGCTGTGGGGGCTGGGGAGCGGGCGCCCGGCCCTGGTGCTGGACTTCGGCCCGCCCGGGCGGCCGCCGGAGCTGGCACTGCCCGTCGGACTGGCACTGGAGGCGGAAGTCCGCTTCCGGCCCGGCTCGGCGGGACTCCGGGGGGACCTGGGGGACCGCACCGTCACGGCGGCGGCCCCCGGGGTGCCCGCGGGGGTGAGCACCGGCGAGGCCCTGGAGGCCTACGGGGCCGCGCTGCGGGAGGACCCGTGGCTGGAGTCCTGGCCGGTGGTGCTGGGCCCGGTGATCCCGATACCGGGGGAAGCGGGTGACGGGGCCTGGCAGATCGCGGACGCGGAGGGGGCGTCCGCGCTGCCGGTGACCCTCGCCCAGGGCCGCTCGCGGTCCGGACTGTGGCAGCTCGCCGCCCTCTCGGGCGGTGGCCCCGTCACGGTCTTCGGCGAGTGCGGCCACCGCGGCTTCACCCCGCTGACGGCCTGGGATCCGCACACCGCGGAGCCGGTCGCCCTGGGGTGACGGGGCCCGGGGGGCCGTGCGAAGGAGGGGAACGGCGGATCGGGGCCGGAAGGACCGGTACCGGAAGGGACCGGAAAGACCGGGATCCGCCCTGCACGTCGAGTACCCGGAACGGGGCGCGGGGGCGCCGCCGTACGGGATGAGAAAGCCGGGGGGCTTTGTGATGAACGACAACCACGCCAGCTGACGCATGCCCCGGTCCCGCCCAGGGGGCGGGACCGGGGCACGGACACGGACACGCACACGCACACGCACACGCACACGGACACGCGAGAAGACGAGGGAGGGGGTCCGGTGAACGACATCGACCAGGCCGGCGGTACGACGGCGACGGACGGGGACGGGGACGGGGACGGGGAGCGGGACTGGGAGGACCTGGTCGCGAGCGCGCTGCTGGGCACCGAGCGGCGGGGCGGCTCGCCTCGGGCGCTGCTCGGCGCGGCGGCGGTACGGACGGTGCGCCGCCGCGCCGGGC
>NZ_JBFRER010000071.1:0-61082 GCF_052114405.1 Streptomyces sp. M-16
GCGGCGGGGACCTTCCGTGACGCGGGGTCGAACGTGGACTCCGAGTTCCAGGGCCTGTCGGCGTTCTACTCGGCGCCGGAGGCGGCGCAGTTGTTCGCGACGACCAAGCCGGTGAAGACGGACAGCGATTTCTTCGCGGATCAGCTGGAGTCGGCSGCGACGGCGCTGGGTGAGTACATCACCGAGGCGCGGCCGATCGTGGCGCGGCTGAAGGAGCTGCAGGCGAAGGCCTCCACGTTCAGCAACAAGATCAGTGGCGACAAGCACTGGAAGGACGACGGGGACAAGATCGATGAGAACAACGATCTGATCCACGACGTCAACGCCGCCGTCTCCGCGTTCTGGGCCGCGGAGCGGACCTGTGCGAACAAGATCCGTGCCCTGTACTGTGCGCCGCCGCTGACGGCGGACGACGGTTCGCACGGCGCGAACATGCACGGCTACCTGGCGTCCGATCTGAACAAGGCGCAGGACCTGCCGTGGGGTTCGCAGCTGGAGGAGACCCACCGGGCCTGGGAGATCGGCTACTGGGCGAAGTCCTTCGTCTGGGACGGTCTGATCGTCGACGGGATCTAGGGCACGATCCGCGGCCTCGGCACCCTCGTCGGCGTCGACGGCCTGAAGGCCGCAGGCCAGGCGTGGACCGGGCTGGCGAAGCTCGCCACAGGCCTGGCCCTGACCACCTACCCGGGAGTGGGCACCGCGTTCTGGATGGCCGACGACAAGCAGCTCCCCTCGTGGCTGCGTGACTCGCGTAATGCGATGAAGGAGACGGGCAAGGCGCTGGTCGCCTGGGACGAGTGGGGCAAGAACCCGGCCCGCGCCGCCGGGGCGGTCACCTTCAACGTTCTGACCACCGTGTTCACGGGTGGCGCCGGTACGGCGACCAAGGCGGGCACGGTGGCGAAGGTCATCAGCGTGGCCGGCAAGGCGGGCCGCCTCATCGACCCGATCACGTACATCGGCAAGGCCGGCTCCCTCGCGAAGATGAAGATCGGTGACCTGTTCGCGAACCTCGGCAAGGTCGACGGCGCGTTCCCGAAGATCGACGACGTGGTGTGGAAGGACCTCCCGAAGGCCGACGCCCCCGGGATCACCTTCCCGCACCCCGACGACACCGTCCGCCTCCCCGAAGACGCCCTCGGCCGCCCGCAGTACTTCGACAAGACCACGAACCAGCTCCTGGACCACAACGGGCTGCCCAAGCAGGACCTCACCGCGGTCCCCAAGGGCGCCGACCACCCCCTGGCCGAGGTCCCCAAACACGAACCCGTCCCGGTCGGCGTCGGCGCCCACACCGCCGACGTCACCTCCCACACCCCGGGCGGCACGGCCGGCCACACCCCCGGCGCCGCAGCCGAACACACCCCAGGCGGCGTGGCCGACAACGGCGCCCACAACAGCCACGCCGAACCCGGCGGCGGCACGGGCGGCCACGACACCACCCCCACCGGCGGCACCCACCACACCGACACCGCATCAACGGGCGGCCATGGCGAAGGCCCGACCGTTCCCGATCAAGGCGACAGCCCTGGCAGCGGTGGCCACGACGGCCCCGCATCGGGCGACCGTGACCACACACCGGGCGGTGGCGATGGCCACGCGGACACCTCGTTACCCCTTAAAGAGCCTCGGCCCTTCGCGCGCGGCGGCGAGACAGAGCAGCTAATCCGGGACAATCTGCGTCCAGGGAAGCCGAAGCCGCCGGACCTGGAGAAGGCGCTCGCCAACCTGGCTAACCACCCCGCAGGTCAAGAGGTGGCAAACCTGATCGCCTCGGGCAAATTCAAGGGAATGACGAACTTCGAGGACGTCATAAGCAGCTTGAGCCAGAAGAATGCAATGTCAGGCAGTATCGAACAGCTCCGGCTAGCCGACCAGCTTTACGACAGCGGTGTCAGAGACATCAGCTTTGAAATCAAGAGGGACGTCGAAATCAAGCCAGGGGTGATCACCGGAAAAGATACCGACATGGACGTAATGGCCCGTGGCGCAGATGGGAAGATCTACGGGTATCAGTTCAAGGAGGTCATGAACCCGAAGAAGGCCATCGACAAGATGTGGAAGAACATCGGGCAGCTCGCGGAATCCGGCGCTGACGTCAAGATCTTCGTCATCGACACCAAGGGAAGCGTGGCGGACATGCTGGCGTCAGGCGCCGAGGCGCAACTTGCCAGAATCCACACCGAGCAAGGTGTGATCGTTGTACTTCGCGTCGAGGACGGAACGCTCATGTATCCGCCCGGCGCCAGCTTCACGCCAGGAGGACGGCCTTGATTGCCAGCACACCCGTCGCACGGTGGTCATGGGGAGAACCCGGCCGTGAGACAGACCTGGTCCGCGAAGCCGTCCGCCGGTTCTTCGCGGCGCTCAGCATCCTGGACCGGCACCACCTCGGAACCCCACACGGTGGAGGCGTGGCCGTGGAGGTTCCCGAGATGGGTCGTCGTAGCATCCTGCTCCGCGCGGATTTCCCCGTCGGCGCACTGACCGCGGAGGCCACGGACGGGTCGTCGGTCGCCGAGACTCTGGTGGTGCGGATCAAGGAAGGCATCGCCGCCGGTGAGATCGGGGGCGTGAAGCTCTACGCCTCTTGCGACGGCATCGTGGAGACCGGTAGCGGTGGAAGTGAGGCGGTGGAAGGGCTCTTCGAGCTCACCGCCACCCTGTCCGAGGGGTACTTCAACGTGGCTCTGACGGCCTTCTCCGATGCCTGGATGCCGTTCGATCTGCGGGGGCGCGCGCAGGAGGCGGTATTTGCGGCGAACCGGCCCCGCCTGGCCGCGGCCCTCGCGGAGATCGCCGAAGAGGTCGCCGTGGAGACCGACCCCGACGACGCCACTTGGTTCGGCATTCCGACGGAATCGGGGGTCGAGAACCACTACGAAGACGATGACGGCTCCCCGTCGGACGTATGGGGGCGGTTCGAAATCCCTCACCGAAACGGAATCTTCAGCCAAACCCCGAAGTCCACGACCGGGTACGAGCGCCAGGCGTCGGGGCCCGTGAGGTACCTCCCTGTCACGGGAACCCAGGAGGTACTGGGCTACCTGTGGGCCTCGGACGCCGAGGGCGCCGCCAGCTTCGAGCCGCGCGATGCGGCCGACTTGGACGCTTACCAGGCCGGTCTGGTCTGGCTGGACCGGCTGCAGGAAGCATACGACCGAGGCCTGTCTCCCACCGCGGCGCTCGTCGAGCTGGGCAAGTGCCCCAGTGATTCCGTAGCAGGGCGGCCCGAGGTGAACGCGGCCGTCGAAGTGGAGGAGTTCGGGAAGCTGACGCTACTGGCGCTGAAGTAGGCCGCCTGTCTGTCCGATGTCCTGGAGGCCGCCGGACGAGACCCCACGATGCCGACCGGCCACATGCCCGGGTATCGGCGGGGCCTCGGACGCCCACGCGTGCCGACGGAGCGTCCCGTTCCGCCACCTCCGCCGTTTCGGCGATCCACTTGATTCGGGCCGGGCGCGCCCCACGCCGCGAGGAGGCCGAGCAGCAGACGCCGCGCGGGGCGGCCAGCACCTTGCCTCGCAGTTCCTCCTACGGGCCGCACTTCAAGCCGCCGCGGGCAGGCGGTCCTCCAGTTCCCGGGGAAGCGGGTAGACGCGCTCCGCGGGGAGCAGCCGCCGGGTCTTCGCGGCGTGCCCGGCTCGGATCAGGGACGCGGCCTTGCGGACCTGGGGGGTGAGGCCGACGACCCAGTCGTCGGCGAACGTGCGCATCAGATCGCGGCCGATGCCGACCTGGATGTTGTAGTGGTTGAGCGCCGTGCCGCGCGCCGATCGTTCCGGGTCCCATTGGACGTGCACGGCCGCCCCGGCCACGGCGGCCGGGTCCGCGGTCGTGAGCACCGCCCGGGAGAGGGCGTGCTCCCAGCCCGCCCGGGTCATCCGGACCGCGAGGACGCGCTCCTGGCCGGGCTTGCGGGCCCAGTTGCCGCGGTGCATCAGCCAGGTGAACGACGGCTTGATCCACGTCATCCGGTGGAACGAGAACGGCGGGACGAAGCGGCCCGCCCGCAGCGCCGCGTCGGCGATGGCGGGCGCGTACGCCTGGTAGACCACGATCGTGCGGGCGTCGTAGTCGGCACGGATCTGATGCTGGGGCGCCATGAGCCGCACCCTGCCACCCGCCCCGCCCGCCCCGCGAGCCGTTTTCGCGGGCCGGCCCGCCCCCGGGGCCGTGCGGGCGGCGCGTCCGGAAGGGACCTGCGGGTGGCGGCGTGCGTTCGTGCGCACCCCGAGCGCGGCACGGCAGCCGCCACCCCACGACCCGCACTCGTCAAGGCAGGAAACACTCCCTTGGCGTCCCCTCGCGACGAATCGCTCACCACCAGGGTGATCAACAGGTGACGAACCGTCAACACCTCGTTAGAGGTACACGCGCGGTTCCCGCCTCCGGGCAAATTCTTGGTCGGGGCACGCGGCGGGCGCCGCCGGCTCCGCGCGGTCGATCTCGCACCAGATCCGTTTGCCCGCGCCCTCGCGCTGCCAGCCCCACCGGTCGGCGAGCCCGTCCACCAGCTCCAGCCCGCGCCCGCCCGTGTCCTCGCCGCAGGCCTGCCGGCGGGCCGGCGCCCGGTCACTCGTGTCGGCGACCTCGACCCGCACGCCCGGCCCGCCGAACAGCATCCGCAGCACGGCCGGACAACCCGTGTGCACGACCGCGTTCGTGACCAGCTCGGAGATCAACAGGATCAGCGTCTCGGCGAGCGGCTCGTCGTCCCCTATGCCGGACCCCGCCAGCCTGGACCGGGCCCACCGGCGGGCCCGGCCGACCTCGGCGGGATCCGGTCCTACCTCCAGCTGCACCTGAAGCACCTGCACCGCTCACACCATCCGAACCGGCGGACACTTCGCCTCGCGACGGGGCGGGATCACCGCTCGTGACCCCCTTGCCGAGCAGCATGGTTGACATACAGTCACCACAACAAGCGCTTCGGGCATATTCCAGCGCGAAGGAGTAGGCGTGGTGCATACTGTGCGACGCTCACGCCGCTCAACCGCTCGCATTCGTGGGAGCGTACCGGAGCACCCCCTGCCTCCGGCCCGGATCGGGGCGGCCRAAGGACACAAACCGATATCAACTCTCCGTAATCGGACATGCGTCCCGTGTTGTTCCTCCCGTGCCCCACCCCCGACCGGATCCGGCCCGAGCGGCCCCGCGCGGCCCGGATCCGGTCACAGACTGCTACCTACGGCGCCGCCGCCCACCGCACCGCCGCCTACTGCACCGCCTCCTCCAGCAGCCGCTCCGCCAGGAGTTCCTCCGCCCCCGCCGCCGTCCGCCACTGCCGCGCCCGCACCCACGCCCGTTTCAGGTGCAGGTGCACGTCCGCCTCCCAGGTGAAGCCCATCCCGCCGTGCACCTGGAGGCAGTCCCGGGCGCCCCGTACCGCCGCCTCGTCGGCCAGCAGCTTGGCCGCCGCGATCTCCGCGCCGTCCGCCGTCACCGCCGCCGCGTAGACCGCCGTACGGGCCACCTCCGCCCGCACCAGCATGTCCGCGCACAGGTGCTTGACCGCCTGGAACGCCCCGATCGGCTGCCCGAACTGCTCGCGCTCCCCCGCGTACCGCACCGCCAGCTCCACCGTCCGCAGCGCGCTGCCGACCTGGAGGGCCGCCGTCAGCAGCGTCCCCTCCTCCCGGTACGCCTCCACCGGCGCGCCCCCGGCCGGCTCCGCCCGCCACAGGGGGGTCAGCGGGTCCGCCGAGCGCACCGGGGTCCCGGCGGGGAGCCGGTCCGCCCCGAGCACCGCGTCGGCGTCGCCCAGGTGGGCCACCAGCGGCCCGTCGAGGTCGAAGGCGGTGACCACGGCCGCCCCCTCCGCCGCGCCGGGAACCGTCCCGGCGGCCAGGTGGGTGGCCACCAGCGGCCCCGGCAGCAGCACCCGCCCGGCCTCCTCGAAGACGAGGACCGCCTCGGGCAGGCCGAGCCCGACCCCGCCCGCGGACTCCGCCAGCCGCAGCGCGAAGAGGCCCGCCCCGCCCAGCTCCCGCCACAGGTCCCGGTCCAGGGCTCCGTCGGCGTCCACCGACGCCCGCAGGGCCTCGCGCCCGTACCGTCCGGCGAGCAGGTCCCGTACGCCCGCCCGCAGGTCCCGCTGGTCCTGCGTCAGCCGGAAGTCCACGGTGCTCACCGCCCCTTCGGAAGGCCGAGGATCCGCTCGGCGACGATGTTGCGCTGGATCTGCGAGGTGCCCGCCGCGATCGTGTACGAGAGGGACGAGAGCCGGTCCAGGGTCCACTCCTCCTCCAGCGAGAGGGAGTCCGCGCCCAGCACCTCCGCGGCGACGTCGTAGAGCTCCTGGCGGGCGTGGGAGTACGCCAGCTTGAAGACGCTGCCGCCCGTGCCGGGGACGCCGCCGGAGCGCTGCGCCTCGCTGACGTTCCACTGCGTCAGCCGCCACAGGGCCCCGAACTCCCCGTGGAGCCTTCCGAGGGTGCGCCGCAGCACCGGGTCGTCCCAGCGGCCGTTCGCCTGCGCGGTGCGGGCCAGCCGCGTCAGGGTGCGCCGGCAGGCTACGACCTCGCCGACGAAGGCGGTGCCCCGTTCGAAGGACAGGGTCACCATCGTCACGCGCCAGCCGTCGTTCTCCTGCCCGACCCGGTTGGCGACCGGGACCCGCACCTCGTCGAGGAAGACCTCCGCGAACTCGGCGGACCCGGCGAGGGTGCGCAGCGGCCGGACCGTGATCCCGGGCGCGTCCATCGGCAGGGCCAGCCAGGAGATCCCGCGGTGCCTGGGGGCCTGCGGGTCCGTGCGCACCAGCAGCTCGCACCAGTCGGCGACCTCCGCGTGCGAGGTCCAGATCTTCGATCCGGTGACGACGTACGCGTCCCCGTCGCGCACCGCCCGCGTGCGCAGGGAGGCCAGGTCGGAGCCGGCGCCGGGCTCGCTGAAGCCCTGGCACCACACCTCGTCGCCGCGCAGGACGGGCGGCAGCCAGCGGGCCCGCTGCTCGGCGGTGCCCTCGGCGGCGATGGTCGGTCCGGCGTGCAGCAGGCCGACGAAGTTCGCGCCGACGTAGGGTGCGCCGGCGCGCTCGGTCTCCTCCAGGAAGATCAGGTGCTGGGTCGGGGTGGCGCCGCGGCCGCCGGCGTCGACGGGCCAGTGCAGGCCCGCGTACCCGGCGTCGTGGAGCCTGCGCTGCCAGCCCAGGTCGTAGGCGCGGCGGCCGGGCCAGTCGTCCGGGGAGGGCCTGGCGGGCAGCTCGGGCAGGGTCTTGCCCAGCCACTCGCGCAGCCGGCCCCGGAAGTCCCGTTCCTCCTCGGTGCAGGTGAGGTCCATCAGGTGAGGTCCAGGCCGAGCATGCGGATGGCGTTGCCGCGCATCAGTTTGTGGACGGTCTCGGGGTCGAGGTCCTTCACGTGGTCGAGGGCGACCTCCCTGGTGTGCGGGAAGGTCGAGTCCACGTGCGGGTAGTCGGTCTCGAAGGTGGCGTTGTCGCGGCCGACCACGTCGAGCGAGGCGATCCCGTGCTTGTCGCGGAAGAAGCAGCAGTAGATCTGGCGGTAGTAGTACGTGGACGGCGGCTCGGGGATCAGGTCGCGGACCCCGCCCCAGGCGCGGTGCTCGCGCCAGACGTCGTCGGCGCGTTCGAGGGCGTAGGGGATCCAGCCCATCTGGCCCTCGCTGTAGGCGAGGGTGAGCCGCGGGAACTTCACGAGGACCCCGCTGAAGAGGAAGTCCATCATCGAGGCCATGGCGTTGTTGAAGCTCAGCGAGGCCTGGACGGCGGGCGGGGCGTCCGGGGAGGCCGCGGGCATCTGGGACGAGGACCCGATGTGCATGTTCACCACCGTGCCGGTCTCCTGGCAGACGGCGAAGAAGGGGTCCCAGTAGCCGGAGTGGATGGACGGCAGCCCCAGGTGGGTGGGGATCTCGGAGAAGGTCACCGCGCGGACGCCGCGGGCGGCGTTGCGGCGGATCTCGGCGACGGCCAGGTCGATGTCCCAGAGCGGGATGATGCAGAGCGGGATGAGGCGGCCGCCGCTGTCGCCGCACCACTCCTCGACCATCCAGTCGTTGTAGGCGCGCACGCAGGCGAGGGCGACTTCCTTGTCGTGGGCCTCCGCGAAGGTCTGGCCGCAGAAGCGCGGGAAGGTCGGGAAGCAGAGCGAGGCCTCGACGTGGTTGAGGTCCATGTCGGCGAGGCGCGCCTTGGGATCCCAGCAGCCGCGCCGCATCTCCTCGCGGGTGATGCCCTCCAGGGTCATGTCGTCGCGGTCGAAGCCCACGGCGGCGATGTTGCGCTTGTACGGGAACTTCAGGTCCTCGTAGATCCACCAGTCGGTCGGCGGGCCGTCGGGGTCCATGGAGATGACGTACTTGCCGCCGGTGTAGACGAGCTCGCCGATGCCCGCCGTGAGGGCCTTGGGGCCGCGGTCCCGGTACTTGGCCGGCAGCCACACGTCGAACAGGTGGGCCGGTTCGATGACGTGGTCGTCGACGCTGATGATCCGAGGCAGTTCCATGGTCTCCCCAATCCGATCTGATGGATCGTCAGAAACAAGCTAGCCCCGCCACCCCTGGACCGACAAGCGTCCGAGGCCTACGCTCTGCGCTTGATCTGACTACCCGTCAGACTCCTTGCCCACCGTCGACTGCCACGCCCAGGGGAGGTCCGGGATGACGGACACCGTGACGGATCCGAGCAGCTGCGCCACCCTGTGGGAGCTGGTCTCCCGGCGGGCCGCCCGCACCCCGGACGCACCCGTCCTCATCGAGGCCGCCGACGACCCCGCCGACGACCGCGTCCTGACCTTCGGCGCACTGCGCCAGCGCGCCGAACGCGCCGCGGCCGGCCTGTACGGCCTGGGGGTGCGGCCCGGCACGGTCGTCGCCTGGCAGCTGCCCACCCGTATCGAGACGGTGCTGCTCTCACTCGCCCTGGCCCGGCTCGGCGCCGTCCAGTCACCGGTGATCCCCTTCTACCGCGACCGCGAGGTGGGCTTCGCGCTGCGCGAGGCCAAGGCCGAGTTCTTCGCCGTGCCCGGCACCTGGCGCGGCTTCGACCACACCGCGATGGCCGCCCGGATCGGCGCCCGCGGGGTCTTCGAGGCCTACGGCTCCCTCCCCGACGGCGACCCCGCCGTCCTGCCCCCGCCGCCGGCCGACGGGACCTCCGTACGGTGGATCTACTGGACTTCCGGCACCACCTCCGACCCCAAGGGCGTCCTGCACACCGACCGCTCGCTCATCGCGGGCGGCACCTGCCTCGCCGACGCGCTGCGGCTGACCCCCGCCGACGTCGGCTCGATCGCGTTCCCGTACGCGCACATAGGCGGCCCCGACTACCTGGTGATGCTGCTGCTGTACGGGTTCCCCGCGGTGCTCTTCGAGAAGTTCGCGCTGCCCGACGCACTGGACGGGTACCGGCGCCACGGCGTCACCGTCGCGGGCGGCTCCACCGCCTTCTACTCCCTGTTCCTGGCCGAACAGCGCAAGGACCCGGGGACGCGGCTCATCCCCACCCTGCGCCTGCTGGCCGGCGGCGGCGCCCCCAAACCCCCGGAGATCTACCACGCGGTGGTGCGCGAGCTGGGCTGCCAGCTCACCCACGGGTACGGCATGACCGAGGTTCCGATGATCACCATGGGCTCCCCGGACGACACCCCGGAGAACCTCGCCACCACCGAGGGCCGCCCCCCGCGCGGCATGTCCGTCCGCATCACCACCCCGGACGGCGCACCCCTGCCCGCCGGAACCGACGGAGAGGTGCGGCTGCGCGGCGAGGCCGTCTGCCGGGGCTACCTGGGCCGCGCGGACTCCGCGGAGGTCTTCGACGCCGACGGCTACCTGATCACCGGCGACCTCGGCCACCTCACCGCCGACGGCCACCTGGTCCTCACGGGCCGCAGCAAGGACGTGATCATCCGCAAGGGCGAGAACATCTCGGCCAAGGAGATCGAGGACCTCCTGCACCTGCTCCCGGCCGTGGGCGACGTCGCCGTCATCGGCCTCCCGGACCCCGAACGCGGAGAGCGCGTCTGCGCCGTCGTCGAGCAGCCCCCGGGGGCGGCGCCCCTGACCCTGCCCCAGCTGACGGCCCACCTCCGGGCCCAGGGGCTGTCCCCGCACAAGCTCCCCGAGCAGCTGGAACTGGTCGACGCCCTGCCCCGCAACGACGCCCTGCGCAAGGTCCTCAAGTACCGCCTGCGGGAACGCTATTCCCGCCCCTGACGTGCGCCGGGCCGGGCCTCCCCCGCCCTGCTGACACCAAGGTGCCAGGCCCTTTGGTGCCGGGCGAAAGGCCTTCCCCGGGGCTTCCCCGCCCAGCAGGATAGTGATCACCGGAACGGCGGCGGGAAACAAGAACCCGAAGCCGAGGCCCACCAGGGCCGGCCACCCGCCTCCGGGAAAACCATCCACCCACACGCAGGAAGCCCGGGGGCACAGCCATGCCGAAAACCGCTCGCACGCACAGCAGCCACCACGCCGCCGGCGACGTCATCGGCTGGGACTGACCCCGTGCTCCTCGTCCGCATTCCCTTACACAGCGACACCGGGGCACCGGGAACCGAGAGCGGAGCAAGCCTCCTCCAGGACGCCCTCTGGGCCCACGCCGCCCCCCACCACGCACTCGAACACGTACGGGTCCGCCCCGTACCCCACGGCCTGCACGTCGCCCTCTTCGTCCGCGCCGCGAACACCACCGCCGCCCAGGAGAAGGCCCACGCCCTCCTCACCCGCGTCCTCGCCACCGGCGCCGCCCGCGGCTACACCCCGGACCCCCTGATCCGCCACTGAACCACCGCCACACCGCCACACCACCCGACGGCCGCGACCGACCGCTGTTCCTGCAGGGCAGCTGTCCACCGGCACCGGTGCGCCCCACATCTTCGGCCTGCATCAGGCCTGCCCGCGGAAGCCCCGCGCGGCCCCACGCCTTCCCTTCACGCCCACAGGAGCTCAGCCATGTCCCGGAACCTCAAGGCCAGCGCCATCCGCGTCGCCTCCGCCTCCGCCCTCGCCGCGACCGCCGCCACGATGGTCTTCGTCTCCCCGGCCAGCGCCTCGCCGCTGAGCGACGGCATCTCCGCAACGGCCCGCGCCGAGCAGGGCAACGGCGCCTGTGCCCACGGTGGTTACGTGGGTGGCTCCGAGCAGAACAGCAGCTGCAGCGGTGGCCAGAGAACCCACGCCTGGTGCGCCGACTTCGCCGGCTGGGTCTGGGCCCGCAACGGGGTCACCGGCCTCTCCACGCTGTCCGACATGGCCGACAGCTTCTACGACTACGGCGTCAAGTACGGCACCCTGTCCAACCAGCCGCACGTCGGTGACGCCGTCGTCTACAACCACGGCGGCAGCTACTCGGACGACCACGTGGCCCTCGTCACCGGGATCTCCGGCAACTCCGTCACCATCACCGGCGGCAACCAGGGCGGCTTCCCCGGCATCGTCAGCACCCACAGCACCACCGACTGGAGCGTGGGCTCCTCCCCGTGGGGCCAGCGCATCAGCGGCTACATCTCGCCGGCCGGCACCACCAACCCCCAGTTCCCGAACCCGTCCTCGCTGCCCGCCGGCACGCTCGTGAAGTCGCCCAACGGCCCCGACGTCAAGGTGATGATCGACGGAGCGGGCGTACCGGTCGCCGGCTCCGACGTCACCCCCGACAAGTACGACCTCAGCAAGATCGTGCTGATCGACGACCAGGCCTTCCGTTCGCTGGCGAGCGCCCCGCCCACCGGCACGGTCGTCCACGACCAGGCCGGCGGCAACGCCCGCTACGTGATCATCGACGGCGCGGCCCTCCAGATCGGCGCGGCGGACTGGACCGCCGGCGGCTACAACATCCGTCCCGACATGGGCGTGCCGACCGCCTGGCTGCAGGGCGCCGCCCAGCGCAAGGTGGCGACCGGCATCGTCGTGATGGACCAGAGCGGCAAGGACCCGGCCCGCTACGTGATGGTGGACGGCGCGGCCCTGCACATCTCCGCCGCCGAGTGGACCGCCGACGGCTACAACGAGCAGATGCTGATGGGCGTCCCCGGCGAGTGGCTCAAGGGCGCCGCCGCCAAGGCTCCGGGCAACGGCACCGTGATCATGAACCAGTCGGGTACGGACAACAACCGCTACGTCCTCGTCAACGGCACGGCCCTGCACATCTCGGCGGCCGAGTGGACCGCCAACGGCTACGACCAGCGCTCGCTGATGGGCGTCCCCGGCGAGTGGCTGAACGCCGCCGTCGGCAAGCAGCTCGCCAACGGCACGATCGTCAAGGACGCCTCGGGCAAGGACTCCACGGTCTACGTGATGGCCGGCGGCAAGGCCGTCTCCCTCACCTACGCCGACTTCACCGGCCTCGGCTACGACAAGCGCCCGCTGGAGGGCCTGCCCGCCGAGTGGCTGACCGCCGCCGCCGCGAAGGCCGTACCCGCCGACGGCACGATGCTCCTCGCCCAGGGCAACAACACCGTCTGGCAGGTCACCGGCGGCAAGAAGCGCGCCATGACCGCCGACGAGTTCGGCGCCGGCAAGGCCAGCTTCGACGACGTGGTCAGCGTCCCGGCCGCCCTCGTCAACGGCCTGCCGACCGTCTGACCCACCGGGTCGGCACCGCCCGGCCCACTTGGCCGGCGCTGCCCGAGCACCGCCTGAGCACCGCCTGAGCACCGCCCACCCGAGCCGCCCGGTCCCCACCGGCCGGGCGGCTCGGGCCCGCTCCGCCCGGCAGCCGCCTTCGCCGCCCGCCGCCGCGCCGCCCCGCCGCTTCCAGACACCCCGAGGACACCGTCATGAGCTCCGCCGCCCGCAAGAAGTCCGTACTCGCCGTCACCGCCACCGCCCTCCTCGCCATCGCCGCCCCGCTCGCCGCGGGCAGCACCGCCTCCGCCGCCTCCGTCTCCACCTGGGACAAGGTCGCCCAGTGCGAGGCCAGCGGGAACTGGTCGATCAACACCGGCAACGGCTACTACGGCGGACTCCAGATATCGATGTCGACCTGGCGGGCCTTCGGCGGCACCCAGTACGCCTCCCGCCCGGACCTCGCGGACAAGCAGCAGCAGATCCTGACGGGCGAGAAGATCCTCGCGGGCCAGGGCCAGGGCGCCTGGCCGTCGTGCGGCCCCGCCGCCGGCCTCGGCGCCGACCACGCCGACCCGTACCCGTCGGCCCCCTCCTACCCGAACCCGGCCTCGCTGGCGGTCGGCACGCTCGTGAAGTCCCCGAAGGGCGCGGCCGTGAAGGTGATGATCGACGGAGCGGGCGTCCCGGTCGCCGGCTCCGACGTCACCCCCGACAAGTACGACCTCAGCAAGATCGTGCTGATCGACGACGCCGCGTTCAACGGCCTGCCGAGCGCCCCGCCGGCCGGCACCGTGGTCCACGACCAGGCCGGCGGAGCCAACCGGTACGTGGTCATCGACGGCGCCGCCCTGCCGATCTCCGCCTCCGACTGGACGGCCGACGGCTACAACGTCCGCCCCGACATGGGAGTTCCGACCTCCTGGCTGCAGGGCGCCGTCCAGCGCACCCTGTCGAACGGCCGCGTCGTCATGGACCAGACCGGCAACGACCCGGCCCGCTACGTGATGGTCAACGGCACGGCCCTGCACATCTCCGCCGCCGAGTGGACCGCCAACGGCTACGACCAGCGCTCGCTGCTCGGTGTCCCGACCAGCTGGCTGGCCGGCTCCGCGGCCCGCCAGGTCCCCAACGGCACCATCGTCAAGGACGCCTCGGGCAAGGACTCCACGGTCTACGTGATGGCCGGCGGCAAGGCCGTCTCCCTCACCTACGCCGACTTCACCGGCCTCGGCTACGACAAGCGCCCGCTGGAGGGCGTCCCCGGCACCTGGCTGACCGACGCCGCGGCCAAGACCGCTCCCGCCGACGGCACGATGCTCCTCGCCCAGGGCAACAACACCGTCTGGCAGGTCACCGGCGGCAAGAAGCGCGCCATGACCGCCGACGAGTTCGGCGCCGGCAAGGCCAGCTTCGACGACGTGGTCAGCGTCCCGGCCGCCCTCGTCAGCGGCCTGCCGACCGCCTGACCCACCCGGCCACGGAGGTCCGGTCGCCACCCGCAACTGATCACCGCACCACCCCGTACGCGGCTCCGGTTCCCCGGAGCCGCGTACGCGCGTGCCGCTACAGCCGGCTCAGCGAAGCCGCCGCGAACAGGACGTCGCGGATCGCCTCGCGGTCGCCGGTCTGGCCGACGGCGGCGTCCTCCGGGGAGACGTGCCCGGCGGCGAGCTGGCAGAACTCGACGCCGTCCAGCGCGACCTCCGCCACCGTGTGCTCCCGCGACGGCTTCGCCGCCGGGGAGTCCAGGGCGATGTCCCAGGAGCCGCCGCCCGCCCCCTCGATCTCCAGGTGCAGGCTCCGCCCCGGAGCGCCCGCCGCGACCGGGCCGCGCGGCGGCGCCGCCAGTCCCGAGCGGCGCCGGCCCGCCAGGGCGGTGGGGAGCAGCCGCGCCGCGAGGTCGATCATGCGGTGCAGGTGTGGCCCCGACGGCAGCCCGTACGGGTAGTCGACGGCCTCGGCGATGTCCGAGGCGTGCACCCAGCACTCGAAGGCCCGTTCCAGGAACGCGTCGGCCAGCGGCAGCGCGAAGGCCCCGTAGTCGACGGCGAGTTCGGCGRCGCCCCGGTCCGCGAAGGAGACCGTACGGACGAGGGTGTGGCCCTGCTCCCGCCAGGGATCGCGGACCGCGCCGGTGCCCGGATGGGCGCCGGAGCTCCAGAAGTGCTCCGTGCGCCCCTCGGGTCCGCCCGGGGGTGCGTGCGGCCCCAGCGGATCGTCGAGGCCGAGGGCGGCGGCGACGAGGCCGTCCACCGTCAGCAGGTGGCCGATCACCCCGGACACGGTGGTCCGGCGGGTGCGGCGGCGCTCCTCCTCGAACCACTTCAGCCGGACCGGGGTGTGCCACTCCGCCTCGCCGAAGTCCCGCAGCAGCGCGTCGAGGCGTGCCGTCTCGGTGTCGTACGGGCCCGCCCACACCGGTACCGGGATGCGGGCGGGGCGCTTGCCCAGGCAGTCCTCCAGCACGCGCGAGCGCAGCAGCGGCTTGAGGTCGAGGGTGTCCTCGGGGTGCAGCAGCCCCACGGCGTCCCGCAGCCGCAGTGCCTCCTCCGCGCAGGGCGCGCACTCGGTGAGGTGGTCCTCCACGGCCTGGGTCTCCTCGGCGGAGCAGGCGGCGAGCGCCCACGCTCCGAGCAGGGACTTCAGTACGCCGTGCGGGGGCGCCGGCGCGGACGAGGGCGCGGACGGGGGCGCGGGCACGGACGGGGGCGCCGGCACGGGCACGGACGTAGCGGCCGGCGCCGGCACGGCCTCGGGACCCGGCGCCGGCACGGCCTCGGGAGTGGGGGCCGGCGGTTCGAGGTCGTCTCCGGCGGGGCGCGGTCCCGGTATCCGCGCCGCGCGGCCCGCGGCGTACTCGTGGGCGTCGTCGGGGGTGTCTTCGGAGGGGCCGGTCATCAGGTGGTTCCGTATCCGCGAGGGGCGGGGTCCTCCCGGGGGAGGACGTGGGCGGTCGACAGCAGCTGGAGGCCGAGCCGCAGCCGGCGGCGCGCCTCGTCCTCGCTGATCTGCAGGTCGGCGGCGGCCTGCCGGTAGTCGCGCCGCTTGAAGTAGGCGAGTTCCAGGGCGGCGCGCAGCGGCGCGGGCATGGAGGCGACGATGTAGTCGGCGCGGGCGGCGGCGTTGGCGCTGCGCACCTTCTGCTCCAGCTCCTCGCGGGAGCCGCGGCCGAACTCGACCTGGCGCAGCCGGGCGACGGCCTGGCCCTGGGTGATCCGGGCGACCCAGGAGCGCATGGAGCCCTGCTTGGGGTCGTAGGCGTCTGGGTTCTCCCAGATGTAGCCGAAGACCTCGCGGGTGATCCGGTCCGCGGCCTTCTCGTCGCCGAGGACCCGGTGCGCCAGGCCGTGCACGAGGGAGGCGAAGCGGTCGTAGAGCTCGCCGAGCGCGGCGGCCTCACCGCGGGCGAGGCGCTGCTGCATGCGACGGTCCCAGCGCGGTGGAACGTCCTTCGCCATGCTTCCTCCCGCCGCGTGCCGACCCGTCAAATGTAGTGCGCAACCGATGGAACGCGCCTGTTTTGGGTGAACCCCGTCCGCGGACCACGGCCCACGTGCTAGGGGCGCTGTTGGCACAGATGTACGCGCCCTGCCGCGCTCCCCGTGCGCGGGTTCGATGTCGCCACCTCCTTGACCGCTTCGCTTAACGCTCAGGCCACCGAGGCCTTACGCTCCTGCCTGTCTTGAACTGCACTCCCTCGCACACGTGAAGGCGGAACTCCGCATATGGACAGCGCAGAATACGAGCGCAAGATCGCCGCCCGATTCGCCACTTTCGACCAGGACGGATCCGGCTACATCGATCGGGAGGACTTCAGTACGGCGGCCAGGGCCGTACTGGCCGAGTTCGGCACCACCGCGCGGTCGGACAAGGGACAGGCCGTCTTCAACGGCGCTGAGGCGTTCTGGCAGGGGATGGCCGGGATCGCCGACGTGGACGGGGACCAGCGGGTCTCCCGGGAGGAGTTCGTCACCGGGGCGGCGAAGCGGCTGCGGGACAGCCCCGACCGGTTCGCGGAGATCGCGCGCCCGTTCCTGGCCGCGGTGATCGCCGTGGCGGACGAGGACGGCACGGGCGCCGCGACGCCGGCGGCCGCGGCCCGGGTCCTGCGGGTGCTCGGCACCGCGCCGGAGCTGGCCGGCCCGCTGGCGCGGGCGCTGGACGCGGACGGCGACGGCCGGATCTCCGAGGAGGAGATCCTGGCGGCCTTCGCGGGCTACTGCGGGGTGGAGGCACCCGACGCGTGACACCGCGCGGGGGCCGGGCGGACGACGCCCGGCCCCCGCGGGTGCGCCGGTGTGGCGGCGGGCCGGTCCGGGGCGGCCGGCCGGCCCGGCCCCCGCGGCCCGGGGCCGCCGGGGCTCAGGCGAAGACGACGGTGCGGCTGCCGTTCAGCAGGACGCGGTGCTCGCTGTGCCACTTCACCGCGCGGGCGAGCGCCTGGCACTCCACGTCGCGGCCGATGGCGACCAGCTGGTCGGGGGTGACCTCGTGGCCGACGCGCTCGACCTCCTGCTCGATGATCGGGCCCTCGTCGAGGTCGGCGGTCACGTAGTGCGCGGTGGCACCGATGAGCTTCACACCACGGGCGTGCGCCTGGTGRTAGGGCTTGGCGCCCTTGAAGCYCGGCAGGAASGAGTGGTGGATGTTGATGATCCGCCCGCTCAGTTCCTTGCACAGGGTGTCGGACAGCACCTGCATGTAGCGGGCGAGGACGACGAGCTGGACGTCCTGCGCGCGGACCAGTTCCAGCAGCTGCGCCTCGGCGTCCGCCTTGGTGTCCTTGGTGACCGGGATGTGCACGAAGGGCACGTCGTACGAGCCGACCAGCTCGGCGAAGTCGGTGTGGTTCGAGACCACGGCCGCGATCTCCACGGGCAGCGCGCCGATCCGCGAGCGGAACAGCAGGTCGTTCAGGCAGTGGCCGAACTTCGACACCATGAGGACGATCCGCATGCGCTCGTCGGAGCGGTGGATCTGCCAGTCCATGCGGAAGGAGTCGCCGATCGCTGCGAAGCTCGCGCGCAGCTTCTCGACGGTGACCGCAGGCTCGGCCTCGAAGTGCACCCGCATGAAGAAGAGCCCGGTCTCCCGGTCTCCGAACTGCTGGCTGTCCACGATGTTGCAGCCGGTCATGAAGAGGTAACTCGACACGGCGTGCACGATGCCCTGCTTGTCGGGGCAGGACACGGTCAGGACGTACTGGGGCTGGGCAGTGGCCTCGGGCTGCGGGTCGCTCATGACGGCATAGCCTTTCACACCGCGCGGGTGAGCATCCTCAGTACGTCGACCGAGGTGGGCGGCTCGTCCGGATCCTCCCCGTCCGCCGTCGCCATCCGTACGTGCGCCTCGCGCGCGGCCCGTACCGCCTCGGGCCAGGCGTGGTGTTCCAGGTACGTGGACACGGGCGCGTCGGGCCCGACCTGGTGCAGGATCCGCAGCACCCGCAGGACGGCGAGGTCCACGAGGGCGGCCTCCTGCGCGTCCCGGAAGATCGTGCCGACGTACTTGTCGGCGGACCAGCTGTCGAGCCAGGTGTCCTCGACGAGCCGGTACACGGCGTCGGTGACGTCCCCGTAGCCTTCCGCGCCGGTCAGCCAGACCTCCTCCTGGAACACCGGGTCGGAGAGCATGTGCAGCGCCGAGCGCACGTTCGCGCGCCAGCGCCACCACGGCATGTCGTTGAGGGGCATGCCGCCCATGGTGGAGGAGCGGCCGCCGCGGCGGGAAGAGTTCTTCGAACCTTGGGCGAATGTCACGCTTTCGATCGTACGTTCCCCCATAGTGCGATCTTGAAGCGCCTGCGGACGGTTACTCCCCGGCAATTCACCTGGGCGTCACCCAATGTTGTGTACACCTCACCGTCCAGTTCCCCGGCGAGCGGAATGGTCGGTGGACATGACCAATCGCCGACGCGCAACTGCCCTATCCCGCCTGCTCCTTGCCTCGGCGGTGGGCGCGTGTCTCACCACCGCGTGCGGGGTGCTCCCCGGGGGCTCGGGGGGCTCCGGGGGCACCGTCACGGTCATGACGTTCGCCCCGATGGGCACCAAGGCCACCAATATGCCAGGAATGCCCGGCATGGCCAAGGCCTACGAGCGCTGGGTGAACGCCAACGGGGGCATCCACGGCCACAAGCTGCGGGTCCTGACCTGCAACGAGAAGAACACCCCGACCGGCGCCGCCGACTGCGCCCGCCAGGCCATCGCCGAGAAGGCCATCGCCGTCGTCGGCTCGTACAGCCAGCACGGACGCGCCTTCATGGCCCCGCTGGAGGCCGAGGGCATCCCCTTCATCGGCGGCTACGGGGTCTCCTCCGAGGAGTTCCAGAGCCCCCTGTCCTACCCGGTCAACGGCGGCCAGCCCGCGCTGCTGGCCGGCGCCGGGCACCAGCTCGGCAAGGCCTGCGCCCAGGTGTCGCTGGTGCGCCCGGACACCCTCGCCGGGGACTCCATGCCGGTCCTGCTGAACGCGGGGCTGCGGGCCAACAAGATGCCGGACGCCTCCGACATCCGGGCCGCCGAGGACTCCGCAGACCTGACCCCGCAGGCGCGCGAGGCGCTGGCCGACGGATCGGCGGGCGGCCCGGCCAAGGACACCAAGGAGACGGCGAAGGGGGGCTCCAAGGACGGCACGGCCAACGGATCGGGAGCCGGGTCCGGGGCAGGGGCCGGAACGGGAGCCGGGGCCGGGGCCGGGGCCGGGGCCGGGGCCGGGGCCGGGGCCGGGGCCGGGGCCGGGGCCGGGGCCAAGGATTCCGCCCCCAAGGAGGGCAAGCCCTGCGTCACGGCCGTCCTCGGCGAGCGCACCGAGACCTTCTTCGACGCCTTCCGCCGCCTCGACACCCAGCACCGCGACCCGCAGATCGCCTCCGTGCTCGGCAGTGTCAGCCAGGCCCTCGTCGACCGCACCGGCGGCAAGGAGAGCCCCTTCGAGGGCTCGTTCGTCACCAGCTGGTACCCGGTCTCGACCGACCCGCTGTGGGCCCCGATGCGGAAGGTGATCACCGAGCAGGCGTTCGGCGACGACACCGTCGACCCCGACGACAGCGGGGCCCAGACCACCTGGATCGCGTACACCGTGCTGAACGAGATCGTGCAGCGCTTCAAGGAGGACGAGGACGTCACGGCCCGCAAGCTGGCCCACGCGCTCAACGAGTCCCAGGGCGTCAAGACGGCCGGCCTCACCCCCGACCTCAGCTGGCGCTACCAGGACATGCGGGCCGTGGCCGGCTTCCCCCGTCTGGTCAACGGCCGGGTCAGCTTCCAGATCGTCCGGGCGGGCCGCATCGTCGACCAGCCCGGCGAGCCTGCCCAGGACATGACCTCGACCCTGGAACAGGCTCCCCGCTCGGCCTGACCGCCCGGTCCGGTCACAGCTCGGACGTGTCGCGGCGGGTGAGGCCGTACTTGACGGCGATCGGGTTCCACAGGGCCGCGGCCGTCACCTTGGACTTCGTGGCCTCGCCGCTCGACTTGTTGCCGTCCGAGGCGTTGTCGGTGGCCTTGGCCTTGCCGTCCTTGCAGCCGCCCTTGTCGTGGCCCGCGTCGTCCGCCCAGTCCGCGTAGCTGTTGTCGGCGTCCGCGGAGGCCTTCCAGGCCTTGGTGAGGGCGGCCGAGAGCCTCGCGTGGTTCGGGAGCAGGTCCGTCTTGAGCTCCTGGAGCCGAGTGACCAGCTCCTCGCGCTGGCGGGCCGCGTCGCGCAGGTCCTCGGCCGCCTGACCGAGGTTCTTGCAGTCCTTGATGTCGTCGACGGCCTTGATCACCGAGGCCCGGCTGTCGTTGCTGTCCGCGAGCAGCTTGTCCAGCTGGACGGCCTGCGGGCGGGCCGGGTCCACGGGGGCCTCCCCCACCGGTGCGCCCGAGGCGCCCGAGCCGGTGCTCGCGGGGGCCACGGCGCCCGGGTCGCTGTTCGAGGCCTTGCCGTCGCTGAGCAGCGCGCCGACCCCGAGTCCCACCACGGCCAGTCCGACGACCCCGGCCGCGATGACCGCGGGCGGCACCCGGCGCGGGGCCGGGGCGGAGGGCGGCGGGGGCGGGGGCGCGTACTGCTGCTGGTGGGACGGCTGGGGCTGCTGTGGCCGGCGTGGCCCGTACTGCTGGGGCGGCGCGGGCGGCGGCGTACGCCGGGGGGCCGGACTCGGGACCGAGGACATCTGCTGGGTGGGCGCCGCGGCGATGCCCTCATCGGCCCGGAACAGCGCGTCGAAGCCCTCGACGGGCGGGGGCCCGGGGGCCGCGGGGACGGGCGGTATGAACTGGGTCGCCGCCTCACCCGGGTGCGCGCCGTCGGCCGGGACGGGCGGGATGTACTGGGTCGCGGCGTCACCCGGGTGCGCACCGTCGGCCGGGACGGGCGGGATGTACTGGGTCGCGGCGTCACCCGGGTGCGCACCGGCCGCCGGGACCGGCGCGATGTACTGGGTCGCGGCGTCACCGGGATGCCCGCCCGTCGCGGGGACCGGCGGGATGTACTGGGTCGCCGCCTCGCCCACGGGCGCGCCGCCCGCCGGGACCGGCGCGATGTACTGGGTGGCCGCGTCTCCCGGAAGCCCGCCCGTCGCGGGGACCGGCGGTATGTACTGGGTCGCCGCGTCACCGGGGTGCGCGCCGGCCGCCGGGACCGGCGCGATGTACTGGGTCGCCGCCTCTCCCGCGGGCGCGCCGCCGGCCGGGACCGGCGGGATGTACTGGGTGGCCGCGTCGGGCAGCGGCGGGTAGCCGTAGCCGTGCGGCTGCCCCGGGCCCTCGAAGCCCGGACCCACGACGTGCCCCGCGGGCGGGTACCCGTAGCCGGGCTGCCCCTGCGGCGGGTAGCCGTACCCGGGCTGCCCCTGCGGCTGCCCGTACTGCGGCTGCCCCTGCCCCTGCTGCGGCTGCCCGCCGTACTGCTCCTGCCCGTGCCCGTACGCCGGAGGCTGCTGCTGCTGCGGCTGCTGCCCGTACTGCGCGGGCGCGCCCCACGGCTCCCCCGCGCCCGGACCCGGCTGCGCCGGGTACCCCGGGTCCGCGTCGGGGCGTGCCGCGTCGGGCCGTGCCGGATCCGCCGCCCCGGGCCGGGGGACGCCCCCTTGTCCGCTCTGCGTCGTCACCGGGACTCCTCTGCCTTCTCCGACTTCCCGAACCAACGGAACGTCGGACCACGCTACCCGGTCGCGCCACGGGCACGTCAGGCCACCTGAACCTCCAGCCGCGACCCGAACTCCCGGACGGCCGCTTCCTCCCGGTACGGCTCCAGCCGCGTGCGGAAGTCCTCCAGGTACTCCGCACCCCGCCTCGACCTCAGCGTGCCCAGCAGTTCGGCGGCCGTCGTCGCCGTCTGGCAGGCCTGCTCCACCTCCCGCTGCTGCACCTGCGCCGCCGCCAGCAGCAGCAGCCCGATCGCCCGCCGGCGCGCCTTGGTCGCGGGCAGCCCGCGCAGGGCCTCCTCCGCGCGCCGGCCCGCCGCCTCGGCCTGGCCGAGGTCCCGGTGGCAGTGGGCGAGCTCGTCCGCCAGGTAGGCCTGGTCGAAGTGCCGGATCCACACCGGGTCGTCCCCCGACTCGGGCTCGGCCCGCTCCAGCGCCGTGAGCGCCCGCCCCGACAGGACCGCCGTGGCGCGGGCGTCGCCCAGCAGCGCGTGCCCGCGCGCCTCGGCGGCGTAGAACATGGCCTCCACCCGCGGGGTGACCTGCCCCCGCGTGCCCTCCTGGGCGGCCCGCGCCAGCTGCGCGATCTCGCGCGGGTTGCCCAGCTCGGCGGCGAGGTGGCTCATGGACGCGGCCAGCACGTAGCCCCCGTACGCGCGGTCGCCCGCGGCCTGGGCCAGGCGCAGGGCCTGGATGTAGTAGCGCTGGGCCAGGCCGGGCTGGCCCGTGTCCACCGCCATGTACCCGGCGAGTTCGGTGAGCCGGGCGACGGCCGCGAACAGGGCCCGCCCGACCGGCTCCCGGTAGGAGCCGCCGATCAGCCCGGAGACCACGGAGTTGAGGTAGTGCACCACCACGGGGCGGACGTGCCCGCTGCCGAAGCGGTGGTCGAGCTCGGTCAGCGCCTGCGTCGTCGCGCGGACGGCCTCCACGTCGGACATCCCCACCCGGGCCCCGCCGTTGCGGGCCACCTGCGGGTCGGCTCCGGTGATCAGCCAGTCGCGGCTGGGCTCGACGAGCGCGGAGGCGGCCACGCTCGAACCGGCGAGGAAGTCGCGGCGCCCGACGTCGCTGCGCCACAGCTCGCAGACCTGCTCGATGGCGCCGACGACGGTCGGGGAGAACTGCAGGCCCACGCCGGAGGCGAGGTTCTTGCCGTTGGCCATGCCGATCTCGTCGATGGTGACGGTCCGGCCGAGTTTGCGGCCGAGGGCCTCGGCGATGATGCCGGGCGCCCGGCCGCGCGGCTGCTGGCCGCGCAGCCAGCGGGCCACGGAGGTCTTGTCGTAGCGGAGATCGAGGCCGTGCTCGGCCCCGCACATGTTGACGCGCCGGGCTAGCCCGGCGTTGGAGCACCCGGCTTCCTGGATGAGCGCCTGCAGCCGTTCGTTCGGCTGACGGGCGACGAGAGGCCTGGCTGCCATTGAAAACCCCCTGAAGCCACGGGAGAGCGATGGAATGATCACTTCCCGCCTGATGTGCGGAGAATCTTCGTCTCTGCGTCGTGTCGTTACCCAACGCCCGCGCCCCGGCCTCCTACGCGCCCCCGTACATGCACCGGTGCGCCCCACGTGCAGGATCGATGCACCGCCCACCGGCTGGTTTACGCCCGTAACCCCCGGTGACGGCGGGAGTTGTGATGGGCGTGGAAGAGACCATCGGAGTCACGGAGACCGCGCCCATCCCCAAGCAGCGGGGGGAGCAGCTGGTGGACCATGCCGTGCGGTACGCGGAAGAGCGGCACTGGGACGTCTTCGCGGGTACGTGGCTGGAGCCCGGCGACGGCCGCGAACTGTGCTCCTGCGGAGCGGCGGACTGCCCGGCACCCGGCGCGCACCCGGCGGTGAAGGACTGGGCGGGGCTGGCCTCGGGCAGCGCGGTCGGCGTGCGCCGGATCTGGGCGAAGCACCCGAGCGCCTCGATCCTGCTGCCGACGGGCCGCACCTTCGACGCGCTGGACGTCCCCGACTCCGCGGGTTTCCTGGCGCTGGCGCGGCTGGAGCGGATGCAGCGCACCCTCGGGCCGGTCACCCTCACCCCCGGTCACCGGATGCTGTTCTTCGTCCTGCCCGGAGCCGGGGCGAAGGTGGCGGACCTGGTGCGCAAGCTGGGCTGGCTCCCGCACGCCCTCGACCTCGTCGCGCGGGGCGAGGGCGAGTACGTGGCCGCGCCGCCCACCCGCTTCGGCGGGAAGGGGCCGGTGCAGTGGGCCCGTAAGCCCACTCCGGCGAACCGGTGGCTGCCGGACACCGAGGAGCTGATCGACGCCCTCGCGTACGCGTGCGGCAGCGAGGCCGCGGCCGCCCGGGGGCGCCGCCAGGCCTGACACCTGACACCTGACATTCGTGTCCGTCGGTTCATGACATACGTAACTGCCGCCCTCTCCCCCTTCCTCCTATGGTGAGGAAAGTAGGACCAACGGGGATGAGAACGAGAGGCAGGCGCATGCCGGACCAGGGTTATGCGGCAGGCGGCACGAACGGGACGGACGGCGCGCGACCCGCGCCGTCCACCGCGGCGGTACGCGTAGAGGGACTGTGGAAGCGCTTCGGCGAGCAGGTGGCGGTCGGGGGGATCGATCTGGAGCTGCCCGCGGGCCGCTTCATCGGCCTCGTCGGCCCCAACGGCGCCGGCAAGACCACCACGCTGTCGATGATCACCGGGCTGCTGCGCCCGGACATGGGCCGGGTGATCGTCGCTGGGCACGACGTGTGGGCCGACACGGTCGAGGTGAAGAAGCGCATCGGCGTGCTGCCCGAGGGCCTGCGGATGTTCGAGCGCCTCTCCGGCCGCGAACTGCTGGGCTACATGGGCCGGATGCGCGGGCTCCCCGGCGAGGAGACCGACAAGCGGGCCACGCAGCTCCTCGACGTCCTGGACCTCGCGGGCTCACAGCACAAGCTGGTCGTCGACTACTCCACGGGCATGCGCAAGAAGATCGGCCTGGCGGCCGCGCTCCTGCACAACCCCGAAGTCCTCTTCCTGGACGAGCCGTTCGAGGGCGTCGACCCGGTGTCGGCGCAGACCATCCGCGGGGTGCTGGAACGGTACACCGCCTCCGGTGCCACCGTCGTGTTCTCCTCCCACGTGATGGAGCTCGTCGAATCGCTCTGCGACTGGGTGGCCGTGATGGCCGCCGGGCAGATCCGCGCCGCCGGCCCGCTGGCCGACGTACGGGGCTCCGCGCCCTCCCTGCAGAGCGCCTTCCTCGAACTCGTCGGCGCGCAGAACCGCGGCTCCGGGGAATCCCTCGACTGGCTCGGCGGCGCACGATGAGCGCCACCGGCACCCTGACCACGACGGCCCCCGTGAGCGGAGCCGCCGAGGTCTCCCTCACCCCGCTGTTCGTCCGGCTGAAGCTGTCCCTGCTGCGCAACGGCCTCAAGGGCTCCTCGAAGCGCAAGGCCGTCTGGATCGGCAACCTGGCCTTCTGCCTCCTCGTCGGCCTCTTCGCCGCCCTGGGCCTGTCCATGCTGCACGGCCACACCCACGCCGGCACCGCCGTCGTGCTGCTGAGCGCGCTCTTGGCCCTCGGCTGGACCTTCATGCCCCTGTTCTTCCCCACCGGGGACGAGACGCTCGACCCGAGCCGGCTCGTGATGCTGCCGCTGCGCCCGCGTCCGCTGGTACGGGCCCTGCTGGCCTCCTCGCTCGTCGGCATCGGCCCGCTGTTCACGCTCTGCCTGGCCGTCGGCTCGGTGGTGGCGGTGGCCCGCGGCGCGGCCGGCGCGGTGGCGGCGTTGGTCGCCGTACCGCTGCTGCTCCTCGGCTGCGTGGCGCTCGCCCGCGCCGTGGCCACCGCGAACGTACGGCTGCTGTCCAGCCGCAAGGGGCGCGACCTCGCGCTGCTGAGCGGGCTGCTGATCGCGGTCGGCGGGCAGGCGGTCAACTTCGGCAGCCAGCGGCTCTTCCAGCAAGGCGGCCTGGGCCAGCTGGAGCCGGTCGCGGCCGTGGTGCGGTGGCTGCCGCCCGCGACGGCCGTCGGCATGGTCGACTCCGCCGGCCGGGGCGCGTACGCGGCGGCGGCCGGCCAGCTGCTGCTGACCCTGGCCGCGCTGGCGGGGCTGCTGTGGTTCTGGGAGCGCAGCCTGACCAAGCTGATGGTCACCCCCGACGGCTCGACCCTCGCGGCCGCGACGCCGCGCAAGGAGCGGGACGGCGCGGGCGGCGTCTGGTCCTTCCTCCCGGCCGGGCGCACGGGCGCGGTCATGCAGCGCACCCTGCGCTACGTGGTGCGCGACCCGAAGACGAAGTCCGCCTGGGTGACCGCGCTGGCGGTCGGCCTGATCATCCCGGTCTTCAACGCCCTTCAGGGCACCGGGTCCGTGTACCTGTCCTGCTTCGGCGCGGGGATGCTCGGCGTCCAGATGTACAACCAGTTCGGGCAGGACACCTCCGCCTTCTGGATGGTCGCCCAGACCATCTCCGGCCCGCGTGACGCGTACGAGGAACTGCGCGCCCGCGCCGCCGCCCTGGCCCTGATCACCCTCCCGTACACGGCCCTGGTCACGGCCGCCACCGCCGGCCTGGTCGGCGACTGGGCCGGCTTCCCGGGGGCCCTGGGCCTCGCCCTGGCCGTGGTGGGCGCGATGCTGTGCACGGGCGCGCTGGCCTCCGCGCACTACCCGTACTCCATCCCGACGGAGGGCGCCTTCAAGAACGTCGCCCCGGGGCAGGCCGGCCTGGCCTGGATGGGCATCTTCGGCGGCATGTTCGCCTCGGCGGTGATCTGCTCCCCGGTGATCGTCCTGGCGGTCTGGCTCAACGTCGCCGACGGCATGCACGGCCTGCGGTGGATCCTCCTCCCGGCCGGCATCGTCTGGGGCACCCTGTCCACCTGGGCGGGCCTGCGCCTGGCGGCCCCGAGGGTGGCCCGCACCCTCCCGGAGATCCTCACGGCGGTCAGCAAGGGCTGACGCCCCGTCCTTCCCCCCGGGGGGTGGCAGGCCCAACGGCCGGCCACCCCCCGCGGCGTTTCACGGGCCGCCCGACCTGGCCGGATGCACTCATCGCCGATCCACGACATTTGCCCCTCCCACCCCGCCGTGCAAAAGTGCGTTCGATTCGCATGGGTTCGGGGGGAGTTCGGGTGGGATTCGAAGAAGAGTGGGGCTCGCTGCGCACCGAGGCGGCGGCCCCGCGTCCTGCGGCCGTAGCGCGGCAGGCCGCCTGGCAGCATCTGGCGGACTTCCGCGACCGGGTGGTGCTCGTACCGCTCGACGAGCGGGGCGGTCTGTGGACGGCCGGGATGGGGGGCCTGGACTGGATCTGCGCGTTCTCGGACGAGGACGCGCTGTCCCGGTTCGCGCAGGCCCGCGGCGAGACGGACCGCGAGTGGACCTTCCGGCGGGTGCGCGGAGCGCGGCTGCTCGACGAGGTGGTCCCGGCGCTGGACTTCCCCTGCGGAGTGGCGCTGGATCCCGCGGGCCCCGACGGAACGGTGTTCCCGCCGGTGCGGGGCATCGTGCCGGACGCGGTGGCGGTCGACGGCGAGGTGGCGGCATGAGCGGGGAACAGCCCGACCTCGACGTGTCCAAAGCCGACATCGATGAAAAAACCACCACCGAAGGGCATCAACTATGATCATCGACTTCAACCCTGACCGCTCAATCCAGGAACTGGAGAGGGACAACTGGGGGAACCCTCCGCAGGATGCAACGGGGCTGGTCCAGGCTGTATACACACTTCGACAGCGCCCTCTCGGCAGCCTGTCAGCCTACGAATTGGGGAGACTGATCGGGCAAAGCGTCGGACTCCGCTGGACACTTCCACTCGCGCTGAAGGTACTGCGCGATACGGTAGACGACAATAATCGGGGTGGATTCTACGACGATGACCTGCTGTCAGCCGTCCTCAGTCGGAAGCCTGACACTTGGAACAACTTCCCCGAACTAGCGAAAGAAACAAAGGAAATTGTCAGCCTACTAATCAACCTAACTCCAGACATGGAACGTCAAGTAAAGCGCTTTCATAAAGCCTCCGAAGGATCCGCCTGAACGCGCGCCGACCCCCTGCCGCCAGCAAAATATATGCGACCTCAGCCAGAAAAGAGAACGTTCCGACTCGCCATAGCAACTTGAGCTCCAGCGAAGGAGTAGAGATGGATCCCACATTCGCCCGTGAAGGCTCACTGGGCGGACTGGTGGAAATTGACGCCGCTTCAGAAGCTGGATCTCAGGCTCTGAGCGAAGTTTCTATTGCTGATTTCATGCCCCGGCACCGCCGTGAGCTGGACCAGATCCTCGACGCGGTCAAGGAGATCGGCAATTCCACCACGACGGCGATGGAAATCACAGAAGCGCTGGGGTGGTTCAACGTGCACGAGATCACCTCAGCCTCACTGCTGATGTGGTCCGGCGGCATTGAAGATTATTCCACCGGCCTCGACCACCCCGCCATCCCGCCATCCCGCGCCACGTGCTCCGCATGGGGCTCGACCTGCAACTCGTACAACTGCTGCACACCCTGGTGCGCATTGGCACGAGGAATGGCGCCTCAATCGAAGCGACCTCCCGGAGAATTGCGCCGCGGTCACACTGGCGGCCAACCTGGGGGGGAAACCACGACACTGATACCGCCAAGACAGTCGTCCGCATGTGGAGAGTCAAGTTCCTTCCCGATCTCCTGATGCCCTCCTCGGCAACTCCGCCTGACGAAAAGGCGAAACTCAGAGAGTACAGTCGCACCCTGGAAGCAATGGCAAACGGTACGAGAACTTGGAAAACGGCCGGAGAAGTTCCACCCGATTCGGCAACCGGACGGCAGCTGAGCCTGATGGGAGATCTGTCCCGGGGATCCATATCCCCGCCGGAATTTGCCAAGGTGTGGCTGGTATGCCGCAGAAGGGCGCTGAACGAAGGAGATCGGGTCGTGGAGGCCCTGTCGCGCCGACTGGATCAGGTCTTCTACGCCTTGGACGACTACCCGATCGACCCGGCGTTCCGGGAAGCCGGTGATGTGACGGACGCCGAGCTGCTCTCGGTAGTGGTCAACGCGCTCGATCAGATCCGGCAGGACGAAGAGCCCCGGACGGACGGTACCTGAGCATGCTCATACGAGACGAAAACGACGCCCCGAGAGATCGGACCCGGTACGCACTGACAATCCTCAGGCGTTTCGCCCCGCTCGCCTGGTACCGGTCGCCCGTCGAGCGCCATGAATTCGGGTACCTGCAGGTGGCACACCTGGGCTGGCGTTTCATCGAACCTCATGACGAGTTCAGGCCCGTCTTCGAGGAAGCGGTGCGCGACGCGCCCCGCCACCTCGACTGGCGGTTCAAGGTCAAGCGGAACTGGCTGATCCTTCCCGTACGTCTCATTGAGGAGACGGCGCAGTGCGGAGACAACTTCAGCGAGGCAAAGTCCAGGCTCTTGGCGGATCAAGATTTCTGCCTCGCCACCTCTGCGGATATGAAGCTGATCCTGCAGGCGCTGGACGCCGCCGCGCCTCCCGCTCCGGTGGCCCCGGAAACGCCTTAGGCCGGGGCCGGTTCGGTCGGTAGCGTAAGGATCTTCGGGTTCGTCGGGGCCCGGAGTACTTGGGGTGTGCGGCTGTGGGTGTGAGTGAGTTGGCTGCCGTGTGGAGTCTGCCTGCCGGGGATGCTCGGGCCCTGTGGTGGAGCGTCGGGGCCCGGGGGGAGCTCGGCGTGGTGCGGGTGGACGAGCGGGTGTTGAGGCGGTCGGACTACGTCGCCGGGTGGGTCGGGTGGGGTGCGCCGGAGCCGTTCGACGCCGAGTTGGAGGTGTTCGGCGCCGACGGGCGGCTCCAGCGGCGCGTGACCGTGCGGGACGTGCCGCCGCACATCAGCCATCTCGCCCTGCTGCCCGGCGACCGGTTCCTCCTCGTGTCGGGCCGTTCCGGCCAGGACCGGAAGGGCCGTTGGGCCGACAACGCGTACGTGTACGACCCCGAGGGGCGCCGCGAAGGCGCGTTCTGCATCGGTGACGACGTCCAGGTCGTCGTCGGCGGTCGCCGCGGCGGGATCTGGACCGCCTACGGCGACGAGGGCATCTTCGGCCACCACCCCGAGTCCCGCGGCGCGCTGGCCGGCTGGAACGGTCGGGGCGACTCCGTCTGGACGCCCCGTACGCCCTTCCCCGCCGGCCCCGTGGAGGGTCTCACCGGCTGCACCGAGGGCGACCGGGTGTGGCTGGCCTGGTACTGCCGTGAGGGGACCTTCCTGAGCCGGATCACGCCGTCGACCGGCGAGGCCGCCACCTTCCGGAGCCCGGTGACCCGGATCGACGGCTTCGCCGTGCGCGGCGACCGGGCCGTGTTCAGTCGCCGCGATCACGGCCGGCCCGCCGTCACCCTGACCCGCGCCCGGCTCGTCGGCGGCGCGTGGGAGGCCACCGCCGAGGAGCGGGTCACCGTCCCCGGGCCCGTCGTGCTGCGCTGCGGCCAGGGCCGGGACGGGGTGCTGTGGCTGCGGGCCGGGGACTCCTGGGTGCGCGTCGAGGCCTGAGACGGGCGCGCCCGGCCGGTGTCAGTGGGGGTCGCTACGTTCGGGGCATGTCGATCTCCGTACAACTGCGCGACTCCGTGGTGCTGCCGGGTGGGGGCGCCCTCGTCAATGGCTACGGCTTCGAGAGCCGGGCGGGCGGCCCGCGTCGGGCCCTGCTGCCGCACGGGCACGAGCTGGAGGTCCACGACCTGGACGGGCTCTTCGCGGGCGAGCGCGCCCCGGTCGCCGTGTTCCCGCTGCCCTGGCCCGGCTGGGACCGCGGGGTCCACTCCGTGAGTCCGGACGCCTCGTACGCCGTGTTCTCGGGCCAGCGCGCCGTCCGGGCCGTCGGCGCGGGAGGGGAGACCCTCTGGGAGTACCGGCACGACTGCTGGGGGCCCGAGATCGGTCACCCGCACACCGGCGACGAACAGGAGGTGTGCCGGGGCCTCGAACACGGGTCCTGCCGGGTCTCGGACGACGGCCGGACCGTCTGGGCCCACGTCGTGATCGGCGAGCAGGAGCACTGGGTCGTCCTCGACGCCGGGGACGGGCGGGAGCTGGCCCGCCTGCCCCTGGACAGCGCCGCCGCCGGCTCGCACCACCTCTCCCACCCGGACGGCGTGCACATGGGCCTCTCCATCGGCATGGGCCAGGACGGCATCCTGCTCCACTGGGCCCGGTGGGACGGCGAGCAACTGGTCGACTGGGACCTCAACGAGACGATGGACCGCATCCTGATGGACGTCCACCCGGGCCACCGGGGCTTCCTCACGGTCGAGCACTACGGGACCGACCTGCGCCTGCACGCGCTGGACGGTGACGTCCTCGCCACGGGAACGCCGGATCCGGCCGACGCGGACGAGGACCGGCCCTGCTGGGACTACGGCTGCGGCTTCGTCGACGCCGACACGGTCATCGCCTCCACCGTCGACTGCGACCACGACGAGGACCCGGACCTGGCCCGCCACTGGCTGCTCGACGCCCGCACCCTGGAGGTCCGCGGCCGCGTCACCTATCCCGGCACCCCCGCCACCGGCTACCTGCTCCCACTCGGCGACGGCACCTGGCTCACCTACGACGGCAGGGCCCAGACCCTCAACCGCTGGACCGAAGCGACGCCTTGAGCACCCGGACCCCGACGGCATGACGGACGTCACATGCAACGGGTGGACGTCTGCGGACACTACCCAGTGTGGACCACCAACTGTTCGCGGAAATCTACGATGCCCACGCCGGGGCCGTGTACGCGCATGCCATCCGCATGACCGCGGACCGTGCCGGGGCCGAGGACATCGTCTCCCTCACCTTCCTCGAGGCGTGGCGGCTCCGCGATTCGTTCGACCGTGTGACCAGCCATCGGGCATGGCTCTTCGGGATCGCCACGAACGTCATACGGAACACCCGCCGGACGGCACGTCGCCACAGCGATGCCATGGCCCGCTTACCTCCACCCGGCACCGTTCCCGATCCGGCGGACACGGTCGTATCCCGCATCACCGATGCCGACCGGGCTTCGGCTGCCCTGGCGGTCCTGAACCGGCTGCGGCGCACGGACCGCGAAATCCTCGTTCTCCACGTGTGGTCCGGTCTCAGCCATGACGAGGTGGCGCAGGCCTGCGGGGTATCGGTGGGCACCGTGCGCTCCCGCCTCTCCCGTGCCCGCGCCCGCCTGCGCAAACTCGCAGCCGCCTACCTCGCGGAGCCGCCGGCCTCCCGACGCGCCCCCGCGTCTCGAACCGCACGGGAAGGAAACCTGTGACCGTCGACGACGCACGCCCCGTCCCAACTGACCGTACGGAGACTCTCGGGCGTCTGACCGGGCTTTCCGATGAGGACCTGCCGTTCCACGGACTTCACCGGATCAAGGAGCATCTGATGCGCGAAACGACGAGCGGCACGCTGCCCGCACGGGCCCGCTCACGTCGCCGACTACCGCTGTTCCTCGCGGTCGGGGCCGCCACATGTGCGGTGGCCCTGGCCATCACCCTCAGCGTGAGCGGCTCCGACGAGCACCACACCAGCGCCCAGCCGGAGCCGGCAGCCGTCCGGCTCTTGGACCGCGTGGCTGTGGCAGCCCAGGCGGTGCCCGCGCCGACGATCCGGGACAGTCAGTTCCTGTACACCAGGACGAAGGGACACTCCACAGCCCTCTCCGAGAGCGAGGGGGGCGGAATGAAAGCATCCCGAACAGATGAATCGGCCGAACGCTGGGTCTCCGTCGACGGATCGGCCGGCACGCTCACGCGCACCGCACAGGGCGAGAAGAGCGACCCCGCGCCAGGAAGGGACGCGGCCACCATCAACGGCCCCACCTACCGCTTCCTGGAGTCCCTTCCGACCGATCCCGACCGGCTGCTGGAGAGGATCTACGCCGACGCCCGCCTCGGCCACGGCTCCGACTCGGGATCGACCACCGGCCCCGATCAGGAAGCGTTCGTCGCCATCGGTGACCTCCTGCGGACGGTCGAAGCACCGCCCGGCGTGAGTGCCGCGCTCTACCGAGCGGCAGCCCGCATCCCCGACGTCGTGCTGGTGCCCGAGGCGACGGACGCCGCGGGGCGCCCCGGTGTCGCCATCGCCCGCGTTCACAACGGTGAGCGCACCGAGTGGATCTTCGACAGGCAGAGCCTGCGCCTGCTCGGCGAACGCACCGTGACGCTCAAGGACAGCGCCTGGGGGAAGGCCGGCACACCGGTGACGTCCGTAGCCATCATCGGGCGGGGCGTCACGGACGCGGCTGGGCAGGCACCGACGCCCAGCGGATGACCGGTCGGCACCGGCTCGATGGGCTGAGGCGCTCGCCGCGTGCGGTCCACACCCGGGATCAGAGGGCCGGCGGAGCGCACTCCACCCAGAGCAGCTTCCCCGCGTGCGCCCCGCTCAGGCGGTACGAGCCGTAGCGGTCCGCGCAGAGCCGTACGAGGACCAGCCCGCGTCCGCCCTCCGCGTCCCGGTCCGGCTCCGGGCCGAAGGGGGACGGGATGTCCGGACCGGTGTCCCAGACCCCGACCCGGAGGCGGCCCGCCGCCATCGCCCGCAGCCGGAGCGCGCAGGGACCCCGGGTGTGGCGGTAGGAGTTCGACACCAGCTCGCTCGTCAGAAGTTCGGCGGTGTCCGCGAGACCGGTCATGCCGTGGCGGTGGAGAACGGCCCGCAGGGTGGTCCGGGCGATGCCCGCGGCGCGGGGATCGTGCGGGAGGTGGAGGGTGTAGGCCCAGGACGGAGTTACGGTAGCGCCCATGGAAGTCTCCGATCGAGGAGGAGAGTTGGACCCTGTGCATGCGGTGCCCGGTGACCAGGTCGCTCCGTCGAGCGGGGTTCTTCCAGGCGGTGGCCTGAGACCCAAAGTAGCGGGCAGATGTAATGCATTTCATGGTCTCCGCGTTATTCATTACATGACCACTCGTGTGAGTGACCGCAGCCCGGGAAACAGCCTTTGAGCGCCGTCACGGCGCGCCAGCTCCGCTTCGGCGCAGAGCTGCGCAAACTGCGCGAGCACGCCGGGCTCAACGCGACCGAGGCCGCAGGGCATCTGGGCATGCGCCAGAGCCAGATCAGCAACCTGGAGGCCGGGCGGATCGGCGCCAGCCCCGAGCGCGTACGGGCCCTGGCCGCGCTCTACGCGTGCGACGACCTGCCCTACGTCGACGCCCTGGCGGCCATGACCGGCGAGCGCAGGGGCGCCGGCTGGTGGGAGGGCTACCGCGAACTGCTACCAGCGGCATGGCTGGACCTCGCGGAGCTGGAGCATCACGCACACATGTTGCGGGGAGCGATCACGGTGCACATCCCCGGGCTCCTCCAAACGCCCGAGCACGCGCGCGAGGTCTTCCGTCAAGCCGTTCCGGCGCTACCACCCCCGGAGATCGAACACCGCGTCTCGTTCCGGGTGAAACGCCAGCACATCCTCTACTCGGACACCGCGACCCCGTACCAGGCCATCGTCCACGAGGCGGCGCTGCACATCGCCGTCGGCGGAGCGGCGGTTGCCGGTGCCCAGCTGAAGCACCTGCTGGACATGAGTGAGCACGAACACATCAGCGTCCGGAGCATCCCGTTCTCGGCGGGCGCCGTCCCGGGGTCGGGGCAGTCCATCTACTACGCCCACGGACCGGTCCCCCAGCTCGACACCGTCCACCTGGATCAGTCACACGGGTTGAGTTTCTTGGACGCCGAGTCCCAACTCGCCAAGTACCGGACCCTCTTCGAGCGTCTGGAGACGATCGCCCTCAGCCCTGCGCGGACACGTCAGATGATCCACGCCATCGCCCGGAACCTCTGAAAGGCGTCATCCATGTCACCGGAAGACTGGCAGCGTTCGTCCTTCTGCGCCGAGGGCGACTCCTGCGTATACGTGGCCAGGGCTCACGAAGACCGGGTGCTGATAGCCGACAGCCCCGCCCCCCGCACCACCCTCGCCCTCTCCCCCGCCGCCTGGACCACCTTCCTCGGAGCCGTCCGCGGCAACGGGGCCTGAAAACGCCGACGGGGCGGCGTATCCCGAGTCGGTGTCGGGGTACGCCGCCCCTGGGGCGGGACGGGGTGCGGGGCGTGGCCCGCGCTGTCACGGCGGTTACTTCGGGTCGGTGTTGAACCTGGCGGTCGACCAGAGGTAGCCGAGGACCGTGAGGCCGACGCACCAGGCGACGGCGAGCCAGCCGTTGTTGCCGATCTCGGTGCCGAGGAGCAGGCCGCGGAGGGTTTCGATGGCGGGGGTGAAGGGCTGGTACTGGGCGATGGGCTGGAACCAGCCGGGCATGGAGGTGACGGGGGTGAAGGCGCTGGAGAGCAGGGGCAGCAGGATCAGTGGCAGCGCGGAGTTGCTGGCGGCYTCGGCGTTGGGGCTGACCAGGCCCATGCCGACGGCGATCCAGGTGAGTGCCAGGGCGAAGAGGGTCAGGAGTCCGAGGGCGGCGAGCCATTCCAGGACGGTGGCGTCGGTGGAGCGGAAGCCGATGGCCACGGCGACGGCTGTGATGAGGGCCACGCTGGCCACGCACTGCAGGACGCTGCCGGTGACGTGTCCGACGAGGACCGAGGGGCGGTGGATGGCCATGGTGCGGAAGCGGGCGATGATCCCTTCGGTCATGTCGTTGGAGACGGACACGGCGGTGCCGATGGTGGTGCTGCCGATGGTCATCAGGAGCAGGCCGGGGACGACGTAGGCGAGGTAGGCGGAGCGGTCGGGGGTGCCGCCGCCGATGCCCGCGCTCATGGTGTCGCCCAGGATGTAGACGAAGAGCAGGAGCAGCATGACGGGGGTGAGGAGGAGGTTGAGGGTGAGGGAGGGGTAGCGGCGGGCGTGCAGGAGGTTGCGGCGCAGCATGGTGGAGGAGTCGCGCAGGGCGAGGGYGAGGGAGCTCATCGGGTGGCCTCCGTCGGCTGGTGGGGGACGGTSGYGSYGTCGGTGAGGGCGAAGAAGACGTCGTCGAGGTCGGGGGTGTGGACGGTGAGTTCGTCGGCTTCGATGCCGGCGGTGTGCAGGTGGTCGAGGAGGGTGCGCAGTTCGTGCTGGCTGCCGCCGCTGGGGATCTGGAGGGTGARGGACTCCTCGTCGGGGGTGGCGGTGGGGAGGGTGTGGGTGGCGGTGCGGTAGGCGGTGGGGTCGGTGAAGCGCAGGCGTACGTGTCCGCCGGGGACGAGGCGCTTGAGCTGTTCGGCGGTGCCTTCGGCGGCGATCCGGCCRCCGTTGAGGACCGCGATGCGGTCGGCGAGCTGGTCTGCCTCCTCCAGGTACTGGGTGGTGAGGAAGACGGTGACGCCGCCGGTGACCAGTTCGCGGATGATCTGCCACATGGTGTGGCGGGAKCGSGGGTCSAGGCCGGTGGTSGGTTCGTCGAGGAAGATGATSCGGGGGCYGCCGACSAGGGTCATGGCGATGTCCAGGCGGCGTTTCATGCCCCCGGAGTAGGTGGAGGCGGGCTTCTGCGCCGCGGCGGTGAGGTCGAAGCGTTCCAGGAGCTCGGCGGCGACCCGTCGGCCCTCGTGTTTGGGCAGGTGGTGCAGGTCCGCCATGAGGAGCATGTTCTCCTCGCCGGTGATCAGGCCGTCGACGGCGGAGAACTGGCCGGTGACGCCGATCGCGGCGCGGACCGCCCGGGAGTGGGTGGCGAGGTCGTGGCCGTCGATGCGGATCTCGCCGGCGTCCGCGCCGATGAGGGTGGAGAGGATCTTCACGGCGGTGGTCTTGCCGGCGCCGTTCGGTCCGAGCAGGGCGAAGACGGTGCCGGCCGGGATCAGCCCTTGGCGCGGCGGACGTCGATGTTGCCGTACCGGGTGCGGGCGCGGATCTTCACGGTGTCCTCGGCCTCCCCCGGGGTCTCGGACGAGGTGAGCGAGTTGCGCACCTGGCCGGAGCCCGAGTTGACGTCGAGCCAGGCGGCCGTGCCCTCGCGGACGCCGACCTCGATGGCGCCGTAGGAGGTCTCCAGTTGGACGGTGCCGCGGGCCACCTCACCCACGCGCAGGGTGCCGTGGGCGGTGGTGGCGGTGACCGAGCCCTCGGCCCGGCGGATCTCGATGTCGCCGTTGGCGCCGCTCACCCGCAGCTCGCCGTTGGCGGCGCCGACGGTCGTGGTGCCGTGCGAGTTCTTCAGGACGGCGGGGCCGTCGACGACGCCGATGCGCAGGCTGCCGGAGCTGGTGGTGATCTCGGCCGTGCCCTCGATCCGGTCCACGGTGATCGAGCCGTGTGAGGCGGTCAGCTTCAGCGGGCCGGTCGTGTCGAGGCGGACGTCGCCCGACGAGGTCTTCACGCGGACCTCGCCGAGCCGGCCCTCGCCGACCACCTGGGTCCAGGCGCCGGTCGTGTCGATGCGTGAGCCCGTGGGGAGTTCGACCGTCAGATCGACGGTTCCGGTACGGCCGAGCAGATGGGACTTGGGCGTCCGGACGGTCAGCACGCCGCCCGTGTACGTGACTTCGGTCTGGTCGGCCGTCCGTACGTCGAGGTCCCGCTTCGGGTCGCGGGGCCGCACCTCGACCACCGTGTCGAGGCGGTCGCCCGCGGTGAACTGGATGGAACCGGCCTCCACGCGTGCGGTGACCGAGACCGGTTCGGGAGTGTCGAAAGAAGGCATGGCTGTCCCGTCCTCTTGGCTTTTCTGGACGTCCCCGCTGGTGGGACGTGGTGTGGGTGAAGTAGTGCGGGTGAAGTGGGGAGGGTGGAATGGAGAGGGCGGGTGCGGCTAGCGGACCCACCCCGTGAAGCTCTGTCCGACGGTCTGGGACTTCTGCGTCGTACGCGGCCGGGTGCCGCCGTCGACCGCGGCCGATACGGCCCGCACCAGCCAGGCGTTGACCGACAGGCCCTCACGGCTCGCGGCCTCCTCGGCCCGCGCCTTGAGATGGGCGGGCAGACGCAGGTTGACGCGGGCGGTTCCGGTCTCGTCGCCCTCGGCGAGCGCCTGCGCGCCGACCGGTTCGACGGGTGCGGCGGTCACCTCCGGGGTGCCGCCTTCGACGGGCGGCAGCGTCACCACGAAGTCGGGGTCCAGGCCGCGCAGACGTACGTCGACCGAACCGGGGGCGAGTTCGCGGGTGATCTCGTCCATCGCGGCGGAGAGCACGTGGAGCATGGTCAGCCGGGTCGCCGACTCCAGGGGAGCGGTGAGCCTCTCGGCCAGCTCTCGGGCTTCGTCGCCGCCGGCTGCGGCGGCCACCGCCAGTTCGCGGCGGAGGGTGTCGACATACGGAGTGAGGTCCATGGCGCTATGATGGCGCCATAGTGGTGCCATGCGCAAGTGGTGCGGGGGCATCCGAGGGTCGGCTTGTGGATGACAGTGGCCCTGACCTGGGGAAATGCGATGACATTCGTGGTGTGGGGCGTGGTGTCACCTGTGCGCATGGGCTGCCGGTGGCGCCGTATGGCCCCGAGTGGCGCCAGGTGGCGCCAGGTGGTGCCAGGTGGTGCCACTCGGGCTCTGGGGGGTCTCGGCCCGGCGCCCGACGGGGATGGTCGTATCGGGCCCGCGCTGCCCGGTGGGTCGGCTGCCTCGGCTGCCTCGGCGCGTGGCCGCCTTTCGCCGCCTTCGGCCACCGACGTCGCGCGGGGCGTAAAACCGTATGCGATTCGGCCTGTCCGGCCGGCTCGATCCCCCCCCGGCCGGCTCGGAAGCCAAAGGCCTCCGGATTGGGCCGTATTGGGGATGGAGGGGGGGGAGCGCGGGTCCCTTCCCCGGGGACTTCCGGGGCGGATCCGGAAGCCCGCGAGTTCACCTCCCGGTCATTCGGCTTTCCGTCGGGGCGTCTTGTCCGGGAAGGGGTCGTGTGAAATCCGCTCCGGTCGGGGCCCGGCCGGCGTCAGGGGTGCGGCCCGGTCCAGTGAACCGAGGAAGTGGGGGTGGACCGCGAGGTCGGGGCCGCCGGCGGGCGGGCGCGAAAGGGCCAGGGCCGCCGCGTGTTCCGGTCCCACGGGTACGTCCTTCACGGTCCAGCCGGGCGGCCGGGCCGGGGCGCCGGGTGCCGGGTTGCCCAGGTAGTCCAGGTCGGGGCCGCGGCCGACGCCGGTGCCGAGTCCCTTCAGGTACGCCTCCTTGCGCGCCCACAGCCGGGCGAAGACCGCGGGGCGCAACGACGGCGGTGCGGCATGGATCTCCCTCTGCTCCGCCGGGTGCAGCACCTCGCCGACCGTGGTGGCCTTGTGCGGTGCCGGAAGCCGCTCGACGTCGACGCCGACGGGCCGTCCGGCCACCGCGATCAACACCAGGCCGCCGGTGTGGGACATCGAGAAGTGCGGCCCACCGGGGCCCTCCAGGACGGGACGGCCGTGCGGTCCGCCGCAGCACGGGCAGGACTGGCGTGCGAACCTCAGCTCCGCCGGGGTGACGCCCCGGTAGGCGCAGAGCACCCGGCGCAGGGTCAGGTGCGCGGCCACGTAGCGGTCGCGGTCGGCCGAGTAGACGAAGGCCGCGACCCGGGCGCGTTCCTCCTCGTCCAGCGGGGACCGGTCCAGGACGACGGAGCGCAGCCCCGCGTCGGAGACCTGCAGCAGCCACAGGTCCAGCGCCCCTTCGGCCGGCACGGGCCGCACCGCGGGCCAGTCCGAGACGGCCCAGCCCGGCGGCGGGCAGGCGAGCTCCAGGGAGGACTGCACGGGGCGCTCCGGTCTCTCGGCATCGGCGGACGGCTGTTCGGGCACGATAGCGCAGGGCATAAAGAAGGAATTGATGGCCGAATACCGTGCCGCCCCCACCGTCCGCGGCCGTGCCGATCCCACCGTTTCTTCGGGGGTCCGGGAATTCGGCCGAGCGGAACGGCCGAAATGATGCGCCCCTTTACCGCAGCCCGCTGGAGGCGCGTGGCGCGCCTTGGCCAAGGATCAGTGCATTCTGGCTCAAATCTGCCGGATCTCTTCCGAGTTCTCCCTTGGTGTCGCCTACGATCTTGTTTGTACGGGGGGAGGATTATGGCGTTTGGGACACCGGATGCCAGGAACGGTTTCAGGAAGAGGGAAATACTGTGGTGGTCATGGTCGGCACCGCCCGGGCCCACGGCCCGGCGCGGAGCCTGGACACCCACACCGCCGAACTCGACGCCCYGCTGCGCCACGCCGCGGGCGCCCGGGCGGGCACCGCGCGCGCCGTCCTCGTCAGGGGGCCCGCGGGGATCGGCAGGACCCGTCTGCTGGCCGTCGCGAGCGAGCGCCTGGCGGCCGAGGGCATGGCCGTACGCCGCGTCGCCGGCCTTCCCGGAGACGCCTGCCGGGTCCGCGCGGTGGACGCCCTCCTCGAACCGCCTCCCGAGAGCGCTCCCGAGAGGCCGCCCGCGCGAGCGGACGCGGCCCCCGGACCGTGCGACGCCCCCGGTCCGCGCGATACGCACCGCGACTGGCGCCGGCTGCACCGGCGCGCCCTGGAGCTGCTCGCCGACGGCCCCACGGCCCTGGTCATCGACGACGCCCAGTGGTGCGACGAAGCCTCCCTGCGCTGCGCCGACTTCATCCTGCGCCGGTCCGCCGCCCAGCCCCTGCTGATCGTCCTGGCCCAGCGCACCGGCGTCCCGGGCCCCGGTACCCGGGTGCTCACCGAGATCCTCGCCCAGGACCGCTGCGCCCTCCTGGAACTCGGGCCGCTGGACGAGCGCGAAACCCAGCGAATGATCACGCGTGTCCTCGGAGCCCCGGCCGACCAGCCGTTCGTCCGCCGCTGTACGCAGATCACCGGTGGCAACCCGCTGCTGCTCGACCGGCTGCTCCACACCCTGCGCACCGTGGGGATCCCGCCGGGCGCCGACGCCCTGCACCAGCTGAGCACCGTCCACCAGAGCGTGCTGGCCTCCCTGGTCCCCGAGTTCCTCGCCGCCGGACCCCGCCCCGTCCGGCAGGTGGCCACGGCCCTCGCCGTGCTCGGCAGCGCCGCCGTCGACCCGCTCGCCGCGCTCAGCGGGCTGAGCGGACGGCACGTGGAGTCCGCGCTGGGCCGGCTGCGCCAGATCGAGGCCGTATCCGTACCGGCCGACTCCCCGCCGCGGATGCGCGAGGGAATCCGTACGGCGGTCCTCGCGGCCCTGGACTGCCAGGAGTTGCGGGGCCTGCGGGTCCGCGCCGCCCGGGTCCTCAGCGACGCCGGGCGTCCCGCGGCCGAAGTCGCCGAACAGCTCGCCCTGCTGGAGCGGATCGACGAACCGTGGATGTTCGCCGTGCTGCGCGAAGCCCTCGCCGAAGCACCGACCCGTGCGACCGTCGGCGCCGCCGGCCGCTGGCTGCGCGGTTCCGCGGGCCGCCGGCTCACCGCCGTCGAACGCGGGAACCTGCACGTCGAACTGGCCCGCGCGGCCGGCCGTACCCTCGTCTCGCCCGCGGACGCGCTGTGGCACCTGCGCCAGGCCCTCGACCTCATGCCGCACCCGCGCGAACGGGCGCCCGTCGCGGTGCAGTACGCCATGATGGCGCTCGGCACCCGCCGGGCCCCCGAGGCACTGCGATTACTGGAGCGGGTGCTGGGCGAGCTGCACGCCGGGGCGGGTGCCGGCCCGGAGCCCGCCGACCGCGAAGTGCGCGTCACCGTCGAATCCGCGCTGCTGGCCACGGCGGCGAACGACCGGACCGCCCTGCCCGCGGCCCGCGCCCGGGCCGCCGCCCTGCCCGTGCCGAGCGGACACAGCCCGGCCGACCGGCGGCTGCTCGCGGCCCTCAGCGCCTTCGCCGCGCTTGACGGCGGATCCGCGGGCCGGGCGGCCGCGCTCGCCCGGAAGGCCCTGCGCGCCGACGAGCCGGGCACCGCGGGCTGGGGGGTGTTCTGCTGCTCGGCCGTCCTCGCGCTCGCCGACTCCGTCGACGAAGCACTGACGGCCCTGGACCAGGCGCTGTCCCCGGCCGAGACCCACCCGCCGCTGTGGCCGCGCCGCGCCGCGCTGGCGGGCAGGTCCCTGATCCTCCACGGCATCGGCGACGTACCCGGCGCCGCACGGGACGCCTGGGCCGCCGTCGAGGTCGTCGGACCGGCCGGGGCCCCACCGTTCGCGCGCATCGCGCTGAGCTCCGTACTCCTTTCCCAGGGCGAGCCCCGGCAGGCGGCCGCCGTACTCGACGCGCTCGCCCGTTCCGTGCCCGACCTGGACCGGAGCGTCTGGGAATGGCAGCACTACCTGTACACGAAGGGCCGGATCCTACGGGAACTGGGCGACCTGGAAGGCGCCCTGGAACTGTGGCGCCGCTGCGGCCGCAGCGAGGAGGAGGCCGGTATCGCCAACCCGGTGCTGGCCCCTTGGTGGCTGCCCACCGCCACCACGCTCGGCGGCCTGGGCCGGGGAGGCGAAGCGGCCGGGATCGTCGAGGCCGCCCGGGAACGCGCCCGCCGCTGGGGTACGCCGCGCGCCCTGGGCCTGGGCCTGATCGCGCAGGCCTCGGTCGTCGAAGGCCGCGACCGTACGGGCCTGCTCGGCCGGGCCGTCGACCTGCTGTCCGAGTCCCCGGCCCGGCTGGAGCTCGCCAAGGCCGAATACCAGCTCGGCCGTGGACTGCTCGCCCTCGGGGACTCCCGCGGCGCCCGCGGTCATCTGCGCCGGGCCATCGGCCTCGCCACCCGCTGCGGCTCCCGCGTGCTCGCCGCCGCCGCGCGCGACACGCTGGTGACCGCGGGAGGCCGGATGCCGCAGCTCGCGACCGTCCCCCTCGACTCCCTCACCCACAGCGAGCGCCGGATCGCGACGCTCGCCGAGCGCGGCCACAGCAACAAGGGGATCGCGGCAGCGCTGTTCATCACCCCTCGCACGGTGGAGATGCACCTGACCAACGTCTACCGCAAGCTCGACGTGCGCGGCCGCGCCGACCTGCCGCGCGGCCTCGGCCGCCACCCCGGCGCGCCCAGACCGGCGGACGGCCTCTCCGCCACGTCCTGAGTCCCGGGGGACGTCACGCAGCCACGGGCGCACCCGGGCGGCAGCCGGGGGAGCCCCGATCGACACGACACCCCTGGAGGACGGACAGTCATGGAGCGGACGACAGCGGCCCACCCGGTTCGCGCCACGCCACCGGCGCACCGGAGGCGGCCGGGCGGGACCGGGGAACCGGCCGCGCTCATCGGACGGGACACCGAGGCCGACCTGCTGAACGGCCTGCTGGGACAGGTGCGCACGGGACGGCCGGCACTCGTCGAGGTCCACGGGCCGCCCGGCATGGGACGCAGCGCACTGCTCGACCACGCGGCGGCCCTGGCCGGGGCCGCGGGCATGGGGGTCGCCGCCGTCCGGGCGACCGCGGAGGAGGCCGGGCTGCCCCACGGCGTGGCCGGGCGGCTCGGCGCACTGCTCTCCGCTCCCGCCGCCCGCACCGGGCCCGGCGCCCCGTCCCACGCCACCGGACGACCCGCGGCCGGGCGCGCCGACGGGGCGCGGCCCCGCCGGACGACGGACCTGTACGCCGACGTCCTGGAGGCCGCCCGCGGTGGACCCCTGCTCCTCGCCGTCGACGACGTGCAGTGGGCCGACCCGCAGTCGCTGCGCGGACTGCGGTCGCTGGCCCGCAGGCTGGCCGGGATGCCCCTCATGCTCCTCACGTCCCGCAACAGCGCCGTTCCGGCCGCCACGGACGCACGGATCGATCCCTGCACCCTGGCCGGCGAGGACGCCGTGGCCCGCCACTCGCTGACGCTGGGCCCGCTGTCGGACGGCGCCGTCGGCGAGTTCATCGCCGGGAGCTGGCAGGCCCCGGTGGACGAGGCCTTCCTCGCCGAGGCGGTCCGGCACGCCGACGGCAGCCCGGCCCTGATGCGCTCGATCGTCGGACGGTTCGTCCGGCACGGCTGGACGCCCGGCACCGACCATCCCGGGCGGCTGGAGGAGAGCGCGGCGGAGGCGGTACGGGAACGCACCGTACGGACCCTGGCCCTGCTGCCCGACGAACTCCTCGGGGTCCTGCGCGCCATCGCCGTCGCCGGACCCGACTGCACCCCCGGCCTGATCGACGCGCTGGCCGGCCCACGTGCCCTCGGCACCTCCCGGGCCCTGGCCCTGCTGCGCGGAACCGGCCTGCTCGCGCCGGGAGGACGCCCCGCGTTCCGCACCACCGCCGCGGCCCGCGCCGTCCTCGCCGAACTCGGCAGCGAACACCGCGAGGAACTGCACGCCCGGGCGGCCGACTGGGCCCACCGCGCGGCCCTGCCCGACCGCGCGCTCGCCCGGATGCTGCTGGACGCCCGCCGGATCGGAGCCCCCTGGGCGGTGGAGGCCCTGCGCCGCGAGGCCGCGGAGTGCCGTGCCACGGGCCGGCCCGACCGCGCCGCCCGGCTGCTCGAACGGGCGCTGCGCGAGCCGGTGCCACCCGCCCTGCGGATCCGGCTCCTCACCGACCTGAGCGCGGCCGTGCTGCCCACCGGACCCGAGGCCGCGAGCCGCCACCTGTACCGCGCCCTGCAGACCCCCGGCGACGGGTCCGCGGCCGTCGCCGACGCCGAGACGGGCCGCGCCCTGCTGCGCGCCGCGGAACTCCTCGTGGCCCGCGGCGACGTCGACACCCCCCGCCCCCGCATCGCCCGGGCCGCCGACGCCGCCCGCCCGGGCAGTGCCGAGCGGTCGGGACTGCGCGCCCTCCACTGGATCACCGAGTACAGCAGGCCGGACCCGGCGGACGGCGGCGAGCCGCTCCTGCCCGACTCCGGCCCGCCGGCGCCGGAACGCTCCGCCGAAGCGGCCGTCGCCGCCTGGCGCACCGCGCAGCGCGGCCGGAACATCGACCGGGCCCGGTGGCTCGCCCGGACGGCACTGGCCCCGCGGGTGCGCGAGCACGTTCCGCCCACCGTCCGGGCCGCGGCCGCGCACGCGCTCGTCCTCACCGGGGACACCGCGGAGGCGCGCCGCGCGCTCGACGAGATCCTGGTGGGCGCCAGGCGGAGCGACGCGCGTGCGGTCGCGGGCCTCGCCCTGCTCGTCACCTGCCTCGCCGAACTGCGGGCCGGCCGCGAAACCGCCGCCGCCGAGGCCCTGGACCGGTGCGAGGAGATCATGCCGAGCCGCTGCTGGCATCCGCTGATGCTTCCCGGTCCCCTCGCGTTACGGGCCCTGCTGCACCTGCGGCGGGGCGACAGGACGGCGGCCGAACGGGTCCTCGCGACCGAGCTGCCGCCCGGCGCCGAGGGCGGGCTGCCCTGGGCCTACCTGCTGTACGCCCGGGGCCGGGTCCGGCTCGCCGGCGGCATGCGCGAACAGGCCTTCGCCGACCTGCTGGAGTGCGGGCGGCAGCTGCTGGCCCGGCAGGCGGTCAACCCGGCCGTGCTGCCGTGGCGTTCGGCCGCGGCGCGGGCCCGCGAGCCCGGAGACCCGGTGGCCGCGGCGCTGCTCGCGGAGGAACGCCGGCGGGCCCTGCTGTGGGGTTCGCCCACCGCCATGGCCGCGGCGCTGGGGGAGGGGGCCGGGCCCGGGGGCGTCGGGGGAATCCCGGCTCCGGGCCGGGGGAGGCCGGTCAGCTGGCAGTACCGGCAGGCGCTGGTCGCCCTCGGCACGGCCCCGTCCTCCGGCCACCTCACCGTCGATTCCCTGCTCGGCAGCGACCGGGGGGCGGGCCCGGGGCCCGGGACCACCGGGCTCCCGCTCCCGTCCCGTTCCGCGCCCCCGTCCGAGCGCCTGCCCTCCCCCCGGTTCCCGTCGGCCTCCCCCTCGCCGTCCGCGTCCGTGCGGCGGCCCGCGGGAGGCGCGGCCCCGGGCAGGACCGCGGCGGGTACCGCAGCGCTGACCCGCGCCGAGCTGCGCGTGGCGGCACTCGCCGCCGAGGGCCTGGGCAACCGGGCCGTCGCCGAGGAACTGGCCGTCACCCCCCGGACCGTCGAGCTCCACCTGACCAAGGTCTACCGCAAGCTCGGCATCCGGGGACGGCCCCAGCTGGCCGCGGCGCTGCGGCGGACGGCGGGGCTCCCCGGCCCTTGAGCCACACCCGGCCCCTCCCCGGGCCGTCCCAGAACACACGGAGGAACGATGAGGCCCCTGTTGCACCGCCAGAAGGAGCTCGACCTGATCACCGGCGCCATGGACGCGGTGCGCCACGGCGCCGGCGGCGGCTCGCTGGTGGTCGTCACCGGCGGCCTGGGCACGGGCAAGACCGCCCTGCTGCGCGCCTTGCCGGAGCGGGCGGAACGCCGTGGCCTGCGCGTCGTCACCGCCAGCGGAGCCGTGTTCGAACGTGACTTCGAGGCGGGCGTGCTCGGCCAGCTGCTGACCCCCCTGCTGCCGGGCACCCCCATCGCGCCGCCCGGCGACTGCGCGGGCCCGTCGGTGGGGTCCCCGCAGGACGACGGCCTCCTCGGGCTGGTGGCCGAGTACGGTGCGCGCACCCCGCTGCTCATGCTGGTCGACGACCTCCAGTGGGCCGACGTGGCCTCCCTGCGCTGGCTGGGCCTGCTGGCCGGACGCGTGGCGGGGCTGCGCGTCACCCTCGTCGTCACCCTGCGCGAAGGCGACCCCGGCGAGGACGCGCCCCGGCTCCAGCAGCTCGTCGAACAGGCCTCCCGCGTCCTGCGGCTGGGCCCGCTGCCGCCCGAGGGCACCGCGGACCTGATCGGCGTCCTGACGGGGCGCCCCGTCGACCCGGCCTACGCACGGGCCTGCCACGAGGTGACCGGCGGCCGGCCGCTGCTGCTCACCGCCATCCTCGACGCCCTGCCGGGGACCGGGGACGGGCCCGGGTCCGCGGACGACGTCCGGGCCGTCCACGCGGCCCGCCCGGCGGCCCTGCACGAACGGTTCGCCGTCGTCCTGCGCGACCAGCCCGCGCCGGTACGGGAGTTCGCCACGGCTCTCGCCGTACTCGGCGACGGCGCGGACGAGGAGCTGATCGGCAGACTCGCCGGCCTCGACGGCACCGGCCGGATCGAAGCCCTCAGAGTGCTGCGCCGGCTCGGCCTGCTCGCCGAAGGCCCCGTGCCCCGATTCGTCCACCCGGTGGTGGGCGAAGCCGTCGAGGAGGCCATGACCCCCGCCGAGGCGGAGAGCATCCGGGTGCACGCCGCCCTGCTGCTGCACCTGGGCGGCCACCCGGCGGAACGGGCCGCCGCCCAGCTCCTCGCCGCCTCCTCCTGCCACGAGGACTGGGAGAGCGACGTACTGCGGGCGGCGGCCGGCTCGGCCCTGCGGCGCTCGGCTCCGGACACCGCGGCCCGCTATCTGCGCCGCGCCCTGCTCGGCAGCTCACCCGATGGCCCGGACCGTGCCGAGCTGCTGGTGGAACTGGCCATGATCGAGCGGGACTTCGCGCCACGGGCGGCGCTGCGGCACCTCGCCCAGGCACTGTTCCTGTTCCCGGACACGGACCAGCGGGCCCCGGTGGCGGGCCGGATCCCGCCGTTCCTCCTCGACGGCGCCCCTTCCGCCACCGTCGACACCGTGGTCAGGACCGCGGCGGAACTGGGGGAGGCGGCGACGCTCACCGGCGCCGCCCGCGGGCACGCCCTGCGCCTGGAAGCACGCCTGCGGCAGGCCGGGTTGGCCGGCCCGGAGGAACCGGACACCTGCGGCAGCCGGCTGCGGTCCCTGGGCCCCGCCCCCTGCCTGGACACGGCCGCCGAACGCGAGCTCGTCACCGTACTGCTGCACGGCGCGGCGCTGGCCCAGACGGTCAACGCCGCGGAGGCCGTGGCGCTCGCGGAGCGGCTGCTGCAGCACGAACCCGCCGCCCCGGACCACGTGCACACCGCCCTGCCGCTGCTGACCGACGTCCTGGTCGCCGCCGACTCCCTCGCCACCATCGGCCCCTGGCTGGACACCGCCCACGACCGGGCCCGCAGGGAGAACGCCGACGTACCGCGCGCCCTCATCGCCGTCGGACTCACCCGTCTCGCCCTGGCCCGCGGCGACCTGACGGGAGCGAGGGCGCACGCCGCGGAGGCGCTCGCCCTGGACGTCACCGACTGGGCCACGCTCCAGACCCTGGCGCCCGTCGTGCTGACCGCCCTGGAGGCCCGGGACGCCGCTCTGTGCGAACGCCTGCTGTCCGGGCGCCGGGAGGAGGCCGTCCCCGGCCACCGGCCCTCCCTGCGCCGGCTCATCCACGGCTCGGCCGCGGTACTGCGCGACGACCTGCCGACCGCCCTGGACTGCTTCCTCGACTGGGGCCGTACGGCCGAGCGCGCCCACTGGCGCAACCCGGCCATCGTGCCCTGGCGCACGTGGGCGTCCGCGCTGCACTACCGGATGGGCCGGCCCGACCGGGCCCACGACCTGATGGACGAGGAGTACGGGCGCGCCCTGAGCTGGGGCAGCCCGGTGGCCATCGGCCGCGCCCAGCGCGGCAAGGGCGCCATCACCGAAGGCGCCCGCGGCATCGCGCTGCTGCGGGAGTCCGCGCTCACCCTGGAGGGATCGGCCAACGCCCTGGAACGGGCCCGCACCTCGCTGCTCCTCGGCCGCCGCCTGCTCGCCCAGGGGCGGCGGGCCGAGGCCGAGGACCGGCTGACCCGGGCCCGCGCGGAGGCCCTGGACTGCGGCGCGCCCTGGATGGTCGAGCGGGCGGGCCGGGCGCTGCACGGCATCGCCGGTTCCCCGGGCGAGGACGTGGCGGCGGCGCTGACGCGCACGGAGCGCCGGGTCGCCGCGCTCGCCGCCCGCGGTGCCTCCAACAAGGCCATCGCCGAGCGGCTGGAGGTGAGTTCGCGCGCCGTCGAGAAGCACCTCACCCACGTCTACCGCAAACTGCGGGTCGACGGCCGTACCGGCCTCGCCGCGATGGCCCGGCTTCTGTCCGACGGGGCCGGCCCGGCGCACCCGTAGTGCTGCGGGCGGGTGCGGTACCCCTGGTTGCGGGTGCGGTACCCCCCGGCCGCGGGAGGGCACCGAACCGAACCGAACCGAAACACCTGCGGTACCGGCGGTAACCGAACCCTCCGTTCCCCGCCCACAGGGTTAGCGCACCAGGGATTGATTTCGTTGACACCCTTCACCGCGTCTTCATACCTTCCTTTTGGCGGTGATCGAACTGCGTGGCCGGGGCCTAATCGAGGCCGTCGGGAGGCCGGATTTCGATGCCCATTTCCCAACGGGCCCCAGCGGAACCCGCCACGGTCAATGAATGCATGCAGGACAGGAAAGGTCGGAAATGAGCCAGGGCGCACCGGTGAGATTTTCCACGGTCCGCGACGGATACTTCAATCCGCCGCCGATGACGCAGTCGCTGCGCCGGACCGAACCCATTACCCGGATGGAATTCGCCGACGGACACCTCGGCTGGCTCGTCACCGGATACTCCGCCGCGCGGGCCGTCCTCGCCGACAACCGGTTCAGCGCCCGGGGAGACCTCAAGCACCCCCCGGTGCCGCGCGCCGCGACCCTGGAGGAGGCCCCGGCCGCACCGCCCGGGATGTTCATCCAGCACGACGCCCCCGAGCACCAGCGCTACCGCAAGCTCCTCGTCGGACAGTTCACCGTCCGCCGGATGCGGATGCTCACCGAATGGATCGAGGGCATCGTCGCGGAGCGCCTCGACGCCATGGAACGCCTCGGATCCGAGGCCGACCTCTTCGAGCACTTCGCGCTGCCCATCCCGTCCCTGGTCATCTGCGAACTGCTCGGCGTGCCCTACGCCGACCGTGCGGGCTTCCAGCACGACACGCACGTCTGGAGCAGCTTCGGGGAGTCCACCGAGGTCGTGACCGCGGCCTTCCTGTCGCTGGGCACGTACCTGCAGGGCCTGGTGCGGCTCAAGCGCGCCGAGCCCACCGACGACATCCTCAGCGGGCTGATCGCCGCCGACCCGGACCTCACCGACGAGGAACTGACGTCGATCGCCTTCCTGCTGCTGGTCGCCGGCCACGAGACCACCGCGAACCAGCTCGCCCTCGGAACCTTCGCGCTGCTGCGCCACCCCGAACAGCTCGCCGCGCTGCGCACCGACCCCTCCCTGATCGAGGGCGCCGTCGAGGAGAGCCTGCGCTACCTGAGCATCGTCCACCACGGACCCACCCGTGCCGCCCTGGAGGACGTCGAGATCGACGGCGTCCTCATCAAGGAGGGCGAGGTCGTGATGGTCTCCCTCGCCGCGGCCAACCGCGACCCCGAGCGGTTCGACGACCCCGAGTCCTTCGACGTGACCCGGCGCGCCGGCGGCCACCTCGGCTTCGGGCACGGCATCCACCAGTGCCTCGGCCAGCAACTGGCCCGCATCGAACTGCGCGTCGGCTTCACCGCCCTGCTGGAGCGCTTCCCGGCACTGCGCCTGGCCTGCCCGCCCGAGGAGATCAGGCTCCGCCACGACATGCAGGTCTACGGCGTGTACGCGCTGCCCGTCGCCTGGTGACCGGCGGCCCCCTGAGGGTCGAGGTCAGCCGGGACCTGTGCCGCGGCGCCGGCATGTGCACCCTCCTCGCCCCCGAGGTCTTCGACCAGAGCGACGAAGGCGTCGTGCTGCTGCTCGACGCCCGGCCGCCCGCCGCCGTGCACGCCGCCGTCCGCGAGGCGGCCGACCAGTGCCCCTGCGCGGCCATCACCCTGCACGAGCCCTCCACGACCACCGAGTTTCCCGGGACCCCCTGAGGTCCTGCCCGGCCCCCCGTCCGGGCCCCGGCGGGCCGCGCCGCTCCGCGTGACCGCCACCCTCCCGCACCACCGCTCGCACCCCTTCCGGAAAGCCAGGTACACACCGTGGAACAGCACCTTTCACGTCGCCGCATGCTCGGACTCGCGGCCCTCGGCGCCGCCGCCATGGCCGGCAGCACCACCATCGGCGCCACCCGGGCCCTGGCCGCCGACCGCGCCGGGACCCCCGCGTTCGTCCCCGCCGTGGTCATCGGGACGGGCTACGGCGCGGCCGTCACCGCCCTGCGGCTCGGCGAGGCCGGCGTCCGCACCGTCATGCTCGAAATGGGACAGCTGTGGAACCAGCAGGGCCCCGACGGCAACGTCTTCTCCGGCATGCTGAAGCCCGACAAGCGCTCCAGCTGGTTCAAGACCCGTACCGAGGCGCCGCTCGGCAGCTTCCTCTGGCTCGACCTGGCCAACCGTGACATCGACCCCTACGCCGGTGTCCTGGACCGGGTCAACTACGACCAGATGTCCGTGTACGTGGGCCGCGGCGTCGGCGGCGGCTCCCTCGTCAACGGCGGCATGGCGGTGGCCCCGAAGCGCGCGTACTTCGAGGAGGTCCTCCCGCGCGTCGACTCCGCCGCGATGTACGACCGCTACTTCCCGCGCGCAAACTCCATGCTGCGCGTCAACCACATCGACAACGGCTGGTTCGAGGGCACCGACTGGTACAAGTTCGCCCGCGTCTCCCGTGACCAGGCGCAGAAGGCCGGCCTGGGCACCGTGCACGTCCCCAACGTCTACGACTTCGACTACATGCGGCGCGAGGCGAACGGCGAGGTCCCCAAGTCGGCGCTGGCCGCAGAGGTGATCTACGGCAACAACCACGGCAAGCAGAGCCTGGACAAGACCTACCTCGCCGCCGCCCTGGGCACCGGCAAGGTCACCATCGAGACCCTCCACCAGGCCAGGACCATCCGGCAGCAGAAGGACGGGACCTACCTGCTGACCGTCGAGCAGAAGGACGCCGACGGGCGGCTCCTCGCCACCAGGGAGATCTCCTGCCGCCACCTGTTCCTCGGGGCCGGCAGCCTCGGCTCCACGGAACTGCTGCTGCGCGCCCGGGAGACCGGCACGCTGCCCGACCTCAGCTCCGAGATCGGCGCGGGCTGGGGCCCGAACGGCAACATCATGACCGCCCGCGCCAACCACGTGTGGAACCCCACCGGTGCCAGCCAGTCGTCCATCCCCGCGCTGGGCATCGACGACTGGGACAACCCCACGGCCCCCGTCTTCGCCGAGATCGCCCCCATGCCGGCCGGTGTGGAGACCTGGGTCAGTCTCTACCTGGCGATCACCAAGAACCCCGAGCGCGGCGCCTTCGTGTACGACGCCGCGAAGGACCGGGCGGACCTGCGCTGGACCCGCGATCAGAACACCCCCGCCGTCAACGCCGCGAAGTCGCTGTTCGACCGCGTGAACAGGGCGAACACCACGATGTACCGCTACGACCTCTTCGGCAAGCAGCTGAAGGCGTTCTCCGACGACTTCTGCTACCACCCGCTCGGCGGCTGCGTGCTGGGCAAGGCCACCGACGACTACGGCCGGGTGTCCGGTTACAAGAACCTCTACGTGACGGACGGTTCGCTCATTCCCGGCTCCATCGGCGTGAATCCGTTCGTCACCATCACCGCGCTCGCGGAACGGAACATCGAGCGCGTCATCCAGCAGGACATCAACGCCTCGTAAACCGGGCGCCGTCACCGGCCCGCCCGGGTCTGCCGGGGTTGCCGGGTCTGCCGCGTCCGCCGGGGTCCTCCGGTTCACCACATCGCGAATCGTCACGGGGTTTCCCCGGTATGCCCGCACGCCGAAATGCGCTGCGGAACCAGCAAATTGGCATGAGTTCAACGGGTCGATGGAGCACATTATGCGCGAGTCTGTTTCGATGCCGGACGAATCCGGGACCAGCACGCACGACGTGATCGTGGTGATCGGATCGGCGCACCGACCGCCGGACGGGACCGAGGCCCACGGGGCGTTCGACGCGGAATTCCTCGCGGATGCCACCGGAGGCCCGGCGGACCCCCGCCTCACCGGGGCACTGCCCCACGGTCCCGCCGCGGCGGAGGTGTGGTGGCAGGCGCTGGAGGACGCCGGTGTCGTCCTGGCGGCGGAGCCCGCCCCGGGCACCGCCGTGTTCCTCGCCGTGCCCGACGCGGAGGACCTCCCGCAGGACGGCGACGCGGCCGCCGCCGTCCGCGCCGTCCTGCGGACCGCCCCCGGCGCCGACCCGGAGGTCCGGCGCGTCCCCTCGGGCGCCGACGCGCTGCGGGCGGCCCACGACAGTCTCCGCCGGGGCGAGAGCGCCCTGGCCCTGGCCGCCGGCCCGGACGTCCTGCTCCCCGACACCGGGTCCGGGGCCGCCGCTTCCGCGGACGCGGGGTCCGGGGCCAGCGGGTCCGGGGCGACCGGGCCGGAGGGCGTCGGCGCCGCGGGCGGCTCCTCCGGCGGCTACGGGGCAGTCCTGCTGAAGACCCTCGCGCGGGCCCTCGCCGACGGCGACCGCATACGCGCCGTACTCTGCGCCGACGGACGGCTCACCGCCCCCGGCGCCGCCCTCGCGGCGGACGGCGGCGACACCGGGCGGCCCGGCTCCGGGGCCGTCCCCGCCGAACAGCCGCTGCCCTGGATCCTCTCCGCCGCCGGCCCCGAGGCGCTGCGCGCCCAGGCCGGGCGGCTGCACGCCCACCTCACCGCCCACCCCGGCCTCGACCCCGCCGCCGTGGGCCGCGCCCTCGCCGTGACCCGGCACCGCTTCCCGCACCGCGCCGTCGTCCTCGGCGAGAACACCGCACAGCTCCTCGACGCACTGGCCACCCTGGCCGGGGGCGGCTTCGCGCCCGAGGTCGTCCGCGGCAGTGCCGGCCCCGCCGCCACCGGCCCCACCGCGTTCGTCTTCCCCGGCATCGGCTCCCAGTGGCCCGGCATGGCCGTCGAACTCCTCGACTCCTCACCGCAGTTCCGCGCCGCCGCCCTGGAGTGCCAGGAGGCCCTGGCCCCGTTCACCGGCTGGCTGCTCACCGACGTGCTGCGCGGCGGGCCCGGCGCCCCGGCCCTCGACACCCCCGACGTCAGCATGCCCGCCACCTTCGCCGTCCAGGTCGCCCTCGCCCGGACCTGGCTGGCCTACGGAGCCCGCCCCGCCGCGTTCGCGGGGCACAGCATCGGGGACATCGCGGCCGCCCACCTGTCCGGCGCGCTGACCCTGCCGGACGCCGCCCGGGTCATCACCTCCTGGGGCGACGGCCTGGCCGAACTCGTCGCACACGGCGGCGACATGCTCGCGGTGTCCCTGCCGGGCCACCGGATGGCGGAGCGCCTGCGGCCCTGGGAGGGCAGGCTCGACGTCGCCGCGTACAACGGCCCCGAATCCGTCGTCGTCTCCGGCGACACCGACGCCGTGCGCGAGCTGCGCGAGGCGCTGGAGGCGGACGGCATCCGCTGCCGGGGCGTCGCCGTCGGAGCCGCCGCCCACTCGTCCCACGTCGAGGCCCTCCGCGACCGGATGACCGCCGAACTCGCCGCCGTCACCCCCCGGGCCACCCACACCCCGCTCTACTCCTCCGCCACCGGCGGCATCGTCGACGGCCGCACCCTGGACGCCGCCTTCTGGTTCGAGGCCCTGCGACGGCCGGTACGGTTCGAACAGACCACGCACGCGCTGCTCGCCGACGGCCACCAGGCCCTCATCGAGGTCAACCCCCACGCGTCCCTCACCGCGGCGATGCAGGAGACGGCCTCCGCCGCCGGACGGCACCCCGTTTCCGTCAGTACCCTCCGCCGCGACCAGGGCGGCCCGCGCCGGTTCCGTACCGCCCTCGCGGAGGCCTACGTACAGGGTGTGCACATCGACTGGGAGCAGGCGTTCCCCGACGCCCCGGCCGGCCGGCTGCCGCTGCCGACCTACCCCTTCCGGCGGCCCGGTGCCGCGGAGGACGCTCCCGCGCTGGCCGAGCGGCTGCGCACCCTGCCCGAGGCCGAACGCGAGCGCGCCGTCGGCGCACTCGTCCGCTCCGTCACCGCCGCACTGCTCGACCTGCCCGACCCGGCGGCGGTCGGCGCCGGACACGCCTTCCGGGACCTGGGCCTGGACTCCGTCACCGCCATCGAACTGCGCAACCGGCTCAACGAGGCGACCGGCCTCGCGCTGCCCCACACGGTCGTCTTCGACCACCCCACCCCGCGTTCGCTGACCGGCCGCATCGTCGCGGACGCCCTCGGCACCCGGGACGAGGCCGCCGACGACACCACCACGGCCGCCTGGGACGAACCCGTCGCCATCGTGGCCATGAGCTGCCGGCTGCCCGGCGGCATCGACACCCCCGAAGCCCTCTGGCAGCTGCTCACCGAGGGCGGCGACGCCGTGTCCGCCCTGCCCGCCGACCGCGGCTGGGACGTCGAGGGCCTCTACGACCCGGAGCCCGGCCGGCCGGGCCGCTACTACCAGCGCGAGGCGGCGCTGCTCCACGGGGCCGCCGACTTCGACCCGGAGTTCTTCGGGATCTCCCCGCGCGAGGCCCTCGCCATGGACCCGCAGCAGCGGCTCCTCCTGGAGACCGGCTGGGAGGTGCTGGAACGCGCCGGCATCGACCCCGGCACGCTGCGCGGCACCCGCACCGGCACCTTCGTCGGAGCCATGACCCAGGACTACGGCCCCCGCCTGTACGAGGCGCCCGAGGACGTCAGCGGCTACCTGCTGACCGGCAACACCGCCAGTGTCGCCTCGGGCCGCCTCGCCTACACCTTCGGGTTCGAGGGTCCCGCCGTCACGGTCGACACCGCCTGCTCGTCCTCGCTGGTCGCGCTGCACCTGGCCGCCCAGTCGCTGCGCACCGGCGAGTGCTCGCTGGCCCTGGCGGGCGGCGTCACCGTCCTGCCGTCGGCCGGCGCGTTCATCGAGTTCAGCAAGCAGCGCGCGCTGGCCCCGGACGGGCGCTCCAAGGCCTTCTCCGCCGACGCCGACGGGTTCGGCCTCGCCGAGGGCACGGGCATGGTCCTGCTGGAGCGCCTCTCCGACGCCCGCCGCAACGGCCACCGGGTACTGGCCGTCGTACGGGGCTCCGCGATCAACCAGGACGGCGCCTCCAACGGGCTCACCGCGCCCAGCGGGCCGGCGCAGCAGCGGGTCATCCGGCAGGCGCTGGCCAACGCGGGCCTGTCGGCCACCGACGTCGACGTGGTGGAGGCGCACGGCACCGGCACCCGGCTCGGCGACCCGATCGAAGCCCAGGCGCTCCTGGCCACGTACGGCCAGGACCGGCCCGAGGACCGGCCCCTGTGGCTCGGCTCGCTGAAGTCGAACATCGGCCACACCCAGGCCGCCGCGGGCATCGCGGGCGTGCTGAAGATGGTCCTGGCCCTCCAGCACGGCGTCCTGCCCAAGACCCTGCACGCCGAGGTGCCGTCCCCCCACATCGACTGGGCCGGCGGCCGGGTGCGGCTGCTCGGCGAGGCGGCCGAGTGGCCGGAGACCGGCCGGCCGCGCCGCTCCGGCGTGTCCTCGTTCGGGATCAGCGGCACCAACGCGCACGCCATCATCGAAGAGGCCCCGGACGCCCGCGAGACCGCCGGCGCCCCGGCCGCGGGCGCCCCCGCCGACGCTCTGGCCGCGCAGGCCCCCGCCGGCACCCCCGCCGCGGAGCGCGCCGTGGAGCCCGCCGTCGGCGCGACCGCCGTGCCGTGGACGCTGTCGGCCCACACCCCCGGGGCGCTCGCCGCCCGGGCCCGTGCCCTCCTCGCGCACACCCTGGTCCACCCCGGCACGGCTCCCGCGGACACGGGCCACTCGCTCGTCACCACCCGCGCGGCGTTCGGGCACCGCGCGGTCGTCGTCGGCACCACCGAAGCGGAACTCACCGAAGGACTGCAGGCGCTGGCGGAGGGCCGCTCCACGCCCCGCGCCGTCCAGGGCACCGCCGCCGAGGACCGCCGCGTCGTGTTCGTCTTCCCCGGCCAGGGCTCCCAGTGGGCCGGCATGGCCGTCGAACTCCTCGACGGCTCGGCCGTCTTCCGCGAGCGGCTGCGCGCCTGCGGCGAGGCCCTGGCCCCGTACGTGGACTGGTCCCTGGAGGACGTACTGCGCGGGGCACCCGGGGCACCCGCCCTGGACAGCGCCGACGACGTCGTCCAGCCCGCGCTGTGGGCCGTCATGGTCTCGCTCGCCGAACTGTGGCGCTCCTTCGGCGTCGAACCCGCGGCCGTCATCGGCCACTCCCAGGGAGAGATAGCCGCGGCCGCCGTGTCCGGCGCCCTCGGCCTCGACGACGCCGCGCGCGTCGTCGCCCTCCGCAGCCGCCTGCTGAGCCGCCTCGCCGGACTCGGCGGCATGGTGTCCGTACCCGAACCCCTCGCCGACGTCACCCGGCGCCTTGAGGCCTGGGACGACCGGCTCGGCATCGCCGCCGTCAACGGACCCCGCTCCATCGTCGTCTCCGGCGACGCGGACGCCCTCGACGAACTGCTCACCGCCTGCACCGCCGACGGCGTCCGGGCCAAGCGGGTCCCCGTCGACTACGCCTCGCACTCCTCCCACGTCGAGATCATCGAGGCCGAACTCGCCGAGGCACTCGCCGGCATCACCCCGCAGACCCCGCGGATCCCCTTCTGCTCCACCGTCACCGGCGAGGTCGTCGACTCCGCGGACCTCGGTGCCGACTACTGGTACACCAACCTCCGCACCACCGTCCGCTTCGAGCCCGCCGTCCGCCGCCTCATGGAGGACGGCCACGACGTCTTCGTCGAGTGCAGCCCGCACCCCGTGCTCGCCGTCGGTCTCCAGGAGACCGCCGAGGCGGCCGGAGTCACCGCCGACGTCGTGCCCTCGCTGCGCCGCGGAGACGGCGGCCCGGCCCGCTTCCTGACCTCGCTCGCGGACGCCCACGTCCACGGCGTGCCCACCGACTGGTCCGCCGCCTTCGCCGGACTGCACCCCCGTACCGTGGACCTGCCCACCTACCCCTTCCAGCGCCGCCGGTTCTGGCTCGACGCCGCCGCCCCGGCCGCCCCCGCGGGCGCCGCCGCCGGCCACAGCCAGGAGGAGGCCCGCTTCTGGGAAGCAGTGGAGAACGCCGACGTCCAGGCCCTGACCAGCTCGCTGGACCTGGCCCCCGACGCCTCCCTCGACAGCATGGTCAGCCGGCTCGCCCACTGGCGGCGCCGCACCACCGAGAGCGCGCTCATCGACAGCTGGCGCTACCGCGTCACCTGGACGCCCACCGCCACCCAGGCCCAGCGCGGCAACCGCTCCCCGCTGAGCGGCACCTGGTTGCTCGTCACCACCGCCGCCCAGGAGGGCGGCTCCGACACCACCGCCGTCCACGACGCCCTCACCGCCCGGGGCGCCCGCGTCGCACGCATCGTCCTCGACCCGGCCACCGACGGCGACCGGGAGACCGTCGCCCGGCTGCTGACCGACCGCCTCGGCGGGGCCGGGCAGGAGCCCGACGGCGTCAGCGGCGTGCTCTCCCTGCTCGCGGGGACCGCGGGGACCGCCGGGACGGCCGAGGAAGCCGAGACCGCCCCGGGCTCCGGCACCGGGCCCGCCCCCCGGGTCCTGCCCGCCCTCGCCGCAACGCTCGCCCTCGTCCAGGCCCTCGGCGACACCGGCATCGGCGCCCCCCTCTGGTGCGCCACCTCCGGCGCCGTCGCCACCGGACCCGCCGACCCGCCGCGCCACCCCGAGCAGGCCCAGCTGTGGGGCCTCGGCCGGGTCGTCGGCGCGGAGTCCCCCCAGCGCTGGGGCGGCCTCGTCGACCTCCCCGAAACCCTCGACGAGCGCACCCTCGAACACCTCACCGCACTCCTCGCCGACCCCGACGGCGAGGACGAGATCGCCGTCCGCGCCACCGGCACCCTCGCCCGCCGCCTCGTCCGCGCGGACACGGACACGACCGACCCCACACCCGACCCCGTCCTGGCACGTCCGCACGGCACCGTCCTGATCACCGGCGGCACCGGCACCCTCGGCGCCCACGTCGCCCGCTGGCTCGCCCGTTCCGGAGCCCAGCACCTCGTCCTCACCAGCCGCAGCGGCCCCGCCGCCCCGGGCGCCCCCGAACTCCGCGACGAACTCACCGCCCTCGGCACCCGCACCACCATCGCCACCTGCGACGTCACCGACCGCGACGACCTCGGCCGGCTCCTGGACTCGCTGCCCGGCGAACACCCCCTCACCGGCGTCATCCACGCCGCGGGCGTCCTCGACGACGGCGTCATCGACGCCATGACCACCGAGCGCCTCGCACACGTCCTGCGCCCCAAGGTCGACGCCGCGCTCCACCTGCACGACCTCACGGCCGGCCTCGACCTGGACTTCTTCGTCCTCTTCTCCTCCATCGCCGGCGTCGTCGGCAACGGCGGCCAGGGCGGGTACGCCGCCGGCAACGCCTTCCTGGACGCCCTCGCCCACCAGCGCCGCGCCCAAGGACTCCCCGCCACCGCCATCGCCTGGGGCTCCTGGGGCAGCGGCCGCATGATGGGAGACCTCGCCGAACAACACCTCACCCGGCGCGGCATCCTCCCCATGCCCGCCGACCTCGGCATCGCCGCCCTGCGCCGGGCCATGGAACACGACGACACGGCCGTCACCCTCGCCGACATCGACTGGGACCGCTTCGTCCCCGCCTTCGCGATCAGCGGCGACTACCCGCTGCTGCGCCGCCTCCCCGAGGCACGGCGCGTCCTCGACGCCGCCGGGACCCCCGCCGCCACCGGTGCCACCCCCGGCGGCCCGGCACTGGCCCAGCGGCTGACCGGCCTGTCCGACACCGAACAGCTCCGGGCCGTCGTCGAGCTCGTCCGCACCCAGGCCGCCACCGTCCTCGGGCACTCCGGCGTCGACGCCATCCCACCCCGACGTGCCTTCCGCGACACGGGATTCGACTCCCTCACCGCGATCGAGCTGCGCAACCGGCTCGCCGGCGCCGCCGGGATGCGCCTGCCCACCACCGTCGTCTTCGACTACCCCAACCCGACGGAACTCGCCGGATACCTCCACGCCCGGATATCGGGAAGCCCGCGGGCCGCCGGCCACGACGACGGCCACCCCGGCGCACCGCTCGCCCCGCCCGCCGACGACGAGCCGATCGCCATCGTCGCGATGAGCTGCCGCTTCCCGGGAGGGGTCACCTCCCCCGAAGAGCTGTGGGAGATCCTCACCGAGGGCCGGGACGTCCTCTCCGGATTCCCCGAGAACCGCGGCTGGCCGCTCGACACGCTCTACCACCCCGACCCCGAGAACCCCGGAACCACCTACGCCCGCGAAGGCGGCTTCCTCTACGACGCGGGCGACTTCGACGCCGGATTCTTCGGGATCTCCCCGCGCGAGGCCCTCGCCATGGACCCCCAGCAGCGGCTGCTGCTCGAAGTCACCTGGGAAGCCTTCGAACGCGCCGGCATCGACCCCGCCACCCTCAAGGGCAGCCGGTCCGGAGTCTTCATCGGCTCCAACGGACAGGACTACGCCTCCGGCCTGCGCAAGGCCCCCGAAGGCGTCGAGGGCTACCTGCTCACCGGCCGGGCCGCCAGCGTCGTCTCCGGCCGCCTCGCCTACACCTTCGGCCTCGAAGGCCCGGCCCTGACCGTCGACACGGCCTGCTCGTCGTCCCTGGTCGCCCTCCACCTGGCCGTCCAGTCGCTGCGCCTGGGCGAATGCGAACTGGCCCTCGCCGGCGGCGTCACCGTCATGTCCAACCCCGGCATCTTCGTCGAGTTCAGCCGCCAGCGCGGCCTGGCCGCCGACGGCCGCTGCAAGGCCTTCGCCGCGTCGGCCGACGGCACCGGCTGGGGCGAGGGCACCGGCATGCTCCTCCTCGAACGCCTCTCCGACGCCCGCCGCAACGGCCACCGGGTACTGGCCGTCGTACGGGGCTCCGCGATCAACCAGGACGGCGCGTCCAACGGGCTCACCGCCCCGAACGGACCCGCGCAGCAGCGGGTCATCCGGCAGGCGCTGGCCAACGCGGGCCTGTCGGCCACCGACGTCGACGTGGTGGAGGCGCACGGCACCGGCACCCGGCTCGGCGACCCGATCGAAGCCCAGGCGCTCCTCGCCACGTACGGCCAGGACCGGCCCGACGGCCGACCGCTGCTGCTGGGCTCGCTCAAGTCGAACATCGGCCACACCCAGGCCGCCGCCGGTGTCGCCGGCGTCATGAAGCTGGTGCTGTCCCTCCAGCACGGGCAACTCCCCAGGACCCTGCACGTGGACGCGCCGACCCCGCACGTCGACTGGACCACGGGCTCGGTCGAGCTCCTGACCGAGCCCATCACCTGGCCCGATGACCACGAACACGTCCGCCGGGGCGGCGTCTCGGCCTTCGGCGTGAGCGGCACCAACGCCCACGTCATCGTCGAGCAGGCTCCCGAAGCGGCCCCGGAGCCCGAAGACACCGACCCGGCAGCCGCCCCGGCCACCCCGATGGCGGCCGTCCCCTGGCTCCTCTCCGCGAAGGACGCCACCGCCCTGCGCGTGCAGGCCGACCGGCTGCGCGCCCACCTGGCCGACCACCCGGAGGCCGGCCCCGCCGACATCGGCCTCTCGCTCGCGACGGGCCGGTCGGCCCTCCAGCGGCGCGCCGCCGTCGTGGGCACCGACCGCGACGAACTGCTGCGCGGGCTGGCCGCCCTCGCCGACGGACTTCCCACCGGGTCCTCGTCCCACGTCATCACCGGCGCCACCGACTCCGCAGGCGACGAGGAGGGCACCCGTACGGCGTTCCTGTTCTCGGGGCAGGGGAGTCAGCGGCTGGGGATGGGGCGTGATCTGTACGCGGCCTTCCCGGTGTTCGCGGATGCGTTCGACGCGGTGTGTGCCCATGTGGATCAGCACCTCGAACGTCCTCTGGCGGGCGTGGTGTTCGGCGATGACGCGGAGCTCCTCGACCGGACGGGTTACGCGCAGCCGGCGTTGTTCGCGGTCGAGGTGGCGTTGTTCCGCCTGGTGGAGTCCTGGGGTGTCCGTCCGGATCTTCTGGCGGG